>NZ_AOHQ01000136.1:0-288268 GCF_000416385.1 Mycobacterium sp. VKM Ac-1816D | reverse complement strand
CGCTGCACTCGTGGTTGGCCCGGTATGAGGCGCATGGTCTTGAAGGACTCGTGGATCGGTCGCATCGTCCGGTGTCGTGTCCGCATCAGATGTCTGCCGAGGTAGAGGCGCGGCTGTTGGAGTTGCGGCGCTCGCGCCCGTATTGGGGGCCGCGGCGGTTGGTTTTCGAGTTGGCCAAGCGTGGTGTGGTGCCGGTGCCCTCGGAATCGGCGGCCTACCGAGCGTTGGTGAGGGCGCAGATGATTGATCCGCATGCGCGGGATCGACGGTCGCGGAAGTGGAAACGCTGGGAGCGCGCGGCAGCGATGGAGCTGTGGCAGATGGATGTCGTGGGTGGTTTCCCGCTGGCTGATGGCACCTCGGCCAAGGCGTTGACCGGGATCGATGATCATTCTCGGTTGTGCGTGTGTGCGCAATTGATGGTCCGCGAGCGCACCCGCGCGGTCTGCGACGGGCTTCGCGGCGCATTGACCCGATATGGGGTGCCATCGCAGATCCTGACCGATAATGGCCGGGTGTTCACCGGCCGGTTCAACCATCCTCCGGTGGAGGTGCTCTTTGATGCGATCTGTCGGGAGAACGGTATCGAGCACTTGTTGACTCAGCCACGCTCGCCGACCACGACGGGCAAGATCGAGCGCTTCCATCGGAGCTTGCGAGCGGAGTTCCTCAGCGGGCGAGCACCTTTCAAGAATGTGAAGGTTGCCCAGCAGGCACTTGATGAATGGGTGGCGTTCTACAACACTGAGCGTCCGCATCAGGCGTTGCAGATGCACACTCCGCAGTCGCGGTTCGGCGCGGCCCGGGCAGTCGATGCGACTGTGGTCTCACCGCCGGCTGTGCAAGGACTGCGTGGTGAGCGCGCCGGTGCGGACTGGGTGAGTCGCCGGGTGACCACCAACGGGGTGGTGTGCGTGTCCTGGCAGCAGGTCAGTCTGGGCCGTCACTACGCCGGTGCGCGGTGCGACGTGCATGTCGACGGTGAACTGCTGCGGTTCTACATCGGCGACATTCTGGTCAAGACTGCCGCGCGCAGCAGTACCGGCGAGGTAAGAAACAAACGGGCACTGCGCAGCAGCACAGAGCCTTAACCACAACACCGAGTGTCAAGGATCAACCGCAACAGATCCGTCAAGCATCAACCGAAGCCCAACAGGGGCACGGTGTGTGATGTCGCAAGACATCGGAATAGCCGCGGACCTACTTCAGGTCCGCGGTTTTACCATATGGGCCCTCTGGGGTGGCGATGGGTTCGGTAGCGGTGTCGTCCGCGACGCCACCAAGCCAACAAGCGGCGAAGTGGACAGAATTCGGACTTGCACAACGTCCACTGTGCCTATGCTCCCACGATGAAGACGGTTATCGGCGCGCGTATCGGGATGTCGCTCCTGGTGACGGTGATGGGGTTGGCGACGTTCGCGCCCCACGCTGCCGCCAATCCCTACTCCGGAGCGGACGACGCGCACGTTCAGTTCTTCAGGTCGCCGACAGGCAACATCCAATGCGAAATCAACTTCGGACGCGCAGGCGCGGAATCGCTGCCGGACGGGGTCTACTGCATGTCCCAGCAACCACTACAGAGCGTACAAATCCGCGCCGATGGGTCGCTGACAGACGTCTGCACGGGCCCGACGTGTGGCAGTGACGGGCCCACAGATCAGGGCGTCCTCGCCTATGGCCAGAGCGCGACCCTCGGGCCATTCACCTGCCTGTCGGAGGAGTCGGGGATGACCTGCACCGCCAACGGCCGGGGATTCGAGATCTCGACCGCCGGCATCTTTGCGGTGTAGCGGGCCACCGCCCTCACTTCACCGCCAGCTCGTCACACCACCGACGCGCCCGCTGCTCCACGAACTGCCGTGCCTTCTCGATATCGGGGTGCTGGTAGCGGTCTTGGTCCAGATGGCTCACCTCGGAACGGAACTCGTTGAACAGCTTCGCCGTCTCCGGTGAGAGCCGCAGCCCCTCGTTCAGGTCGATGGCCTGCGCCGCGGTCAGCAATTCGATACCCAGAATGTAGGTCAGGTTGTCGATCACCTGCATCAGCTTGTAGGCCGACGTCCCGCCCATGCTCACATGGTCCTCCTGCAGCTGGCAGGTGGCGATGGTGTCGACACTGGCCGGGGCCGACAGCACCTTGTTCTCGTTGACCAGGGCGGCCGAGGTGTACTGCGGGATCATCAGCCCGGAATCCAGGCCGGGCTTGGCCACCAGGTAGTCGGGCAGGCCGTGCTGGCCGGACAGCAGTTGGTAGGTGCGGCGTTCGGAGATGCTCGACAGATCCGTCAACGCGATCGCCAGCAGGTCCATCACCATCGCCGACGAGGCGCCGTGCAGGTTACCCGCGCACAGTTCGGTGCCCTCCTCGTAGAAGAAGACCGGATTGTCCGAGACGGTGTTGCATTCCTGCTCGATGATCTGGGTCGCGAAGTTGATCGCCTGACGCGCCGCGGCATGCACCTGCGGCACGCAGCGATACGAGTACGGATCTTCGTGGGCGATATTGCACTGCGGCAGCTCGTGATGGTTACTGCCCGCCAGCAATGTCTCCAGATTCTTGGCGACGGTGACGCGCTCGGGGTGCCGCCAGGTCTTCTCCAGCAGCGGCTGATAGAAGCTCTTGGCGGTGCTGAAACCCTGAATGCTCAACGCCGTCACCAGATCCGCGAACCGGATGAGGGTGCGGGCACGCAACAGGCAGTCGACGGCGATCGCGTTGATGTACTGCACGCCATTGGTCAGCGCCAGCCCCTCCTTGGGGCGCAGCCGCAGCGGCTCGAAACCCTCGCCCGCCAGCATCGTGGCGGCATCGACGAGTTCGCCCCGGTAGTAGACCTTCCCCTCACCGATCAGCGGCAGCGCCAGATGCGCCAACGGCGCGAGATCGCCACTGGCACCGACGGTTCCCTTCTTCGGAATGGCCGGCACGATGCCACGGGCCCAGAAGTGGAGCATGCGGTTCACGGTGTTCGGCGTGATCCCGCAGTACCCGCTGCGGAACGTGAGCAGCTTGATGACGGTGGTGATCCGGCTGATCCGCGCGGGCATCGGCTCCCCCACCCCGCAGGCATGCGACAGCAGGTGGCGGTGCTGCAGTTCGGACTGCTCGTGTTCCTCGATGCGCCGCACGCACAGCGAGCCGAAGCCGGTGTTGATCCCGTAGATGTGGCGGTCCTCGCCAGCGATGCTGGCGATGTAGTCCGCACCGCGGCCGATGCACTCCTGCACCTCACCGTCGAGGGTGAGTTCCTGTGCGTTGTCGACGATATCGGCGATATCGTCGAGGCGGTAGAAGTCCAGTGAGATACTGCGAGTTTCTGTCATCACTTCGTCTTTCTGATGTTCGATGGTGGCGCGGCAGCCGGTGATTCAGCGAGCCGCCGCGGAACAGCGGTCTTTGACCGTGGCGAGCCGTTCGATACTTCCCAGGGCCTCGTGAGCCTCGACGCCGAAATCGACAAGGCAGGCGATATCGTCGACACCGATTTCGGCGAATCGCCCAGCGACATCGACGCATTGGTCGATATCACCGAGCAGGCCCACACCGTCGAAGTATCGTTCGACGCGCAGGTCGAGGAGTTCTTCGAGAATGTCGTCGTCATAGCCGTCACCGTCGGACGCGGCCGCCGCCTTGATGTCCAGCTGCAGGGCCGAACCCAGGTAGTGGCGCAACGGCGCGGCGGCCACCGCCCGCGCATGGTCGGCGTCCGCACCGACGAAGGTGTGCAACATGACTGTGACGCAACCGGTTTCGGGATCGTGACCGGCCGACCGCAGAGCCTGGCGATACTGGCCGATCAGCTCGGCCAGCTCGGCGAAATCCTGGGTGATCATATGGGTCAGCAGGTTGGCTCCCGCGGTGCCGGCGCGCACGAACGTCTCGGCGGTGCCCCCGGTGGTGATCCACACCGGTAACTGCGATTGCACCGGCCGCGGGGTCAGCTCGACCTCGATCTGCGCGCCGACGCCGTTGGTCCGCCGGATCCGCTCCCCGCGCCACAGCGCGTGCACCGTGTCGATCTGCTCCCACATCAGGTCCTTGCGACCGCCGTACTGCGCGGGCGCCAAGGCGAAGTCATTCGGATTCCACCCGGAGCCGAAGGACACCGCGGCCCGGCCGCCGGACAGGTTGTCGATCATCGACCAGTCCTCGGCGATCAGCAGCGCATCGTGCAACGGCGAGATGACGCTGCCCGCCCGCAACTGGATGTTCTCGGTCACCGCGGCCAGCGCCGCATTCGTGACGACCGGGTTCGGGAAGACCCCACCGAATTCGTCGAAATGTCGCTCGGGGGTCCAGATCCCGGCGAAACCCTGCCGGTCGGCGATCCGCGCGGCATCCAAGAGCAGCTGGTAGTGCCGCTGCGCGTCACCGGTGGCCAGGCTGGCGAAAAACATCAGGGAGAACTTCATCGCGCGGCGCGCACCCCCGCCGTGCCACCGATCACCGGACTTGCCGGGGCCGATGCCGCGGCGATGGCCAGACCTTGGATCGTCGGATCATCGATGAACGTCCCCAGGCTGATGCGCACCCCGAACTGTTTGCGCACCCGCGACAGGATCCGGGTGGCCACCAGGGAATCCCCACCGATGCGGAACAGGTTCGCCGATCGGGAGATGCCCTGTTGTTTGAGCAGGTCCTGCCAGATCTCGGCGATGGCCACCTCCACCTCACCGGTGGGCTGGTCGCCATCATCCTCGTAGGGCTCCGGGGAGGCCAGCTGCGCCACCGCGGGCCGGTCGATCTTGCCGTTGGCGTTGCGCGGCAGGTGCTCTACCGCAATGACGGCCGAGGGGACCATGTACGCGGGCAGGGCGGCGGAAAGTTGTTCCCTGACGGACTCGGGATCGAAATCGTCCGCCCGCTGCGCCACGGCGAAGACCACCAGCGTCATCGCCCCGCTCGGCGAGGTCCGCACATCGGCGGCGGCCGCGAGCACCGCACCGGTGTTCATGACCGCGGCTTCCACGTCCTCCAACTCGACGCGCTGACCGTTGATCTTCACCTGATTGTCGGTGCGACCGACGAAAAGCAGCTCCCCGCCGGGCAATCGGCGCGCGACGTCGCCGGTGCGGTAGATCACCTCGCCGGTATCTGGCACGGTGACGAAACGGTTCTCGGTCGCCGCGTCGTCGTTCAGATATCCCTTGGCCAGATAGGAACTGGCGATGCAGATCTCACCCTCGTCGCCCACGGCCCCGTCCTGATCACGCAGGGTGATCGTCCGGCCGGGAATGGCATGCCCGATCGGGACGGTGCCCAGGTCGGCGGGCAGCTCCCCGATCGGGTAGAAGGTCGCCGCCACCACCTCGGTGGGGCCGTAGACGTTGACCAGTTTCGTTGTGGGCGAGAGCAGCTGACGCGATCGCGCCACCACCGACGGTGACAAGGCCTCGCCGACGAACAGGACGGTGGTCAGGTGCGGCAGGTCGGTACCGGTCTGCTCGATCTCCGAGAGCAACGTGGCCCAGTGCCCAGACACGATCTGCAGCAGCGAAATACGTTCTGCCCGCAGCCACTGCACCAGCGCGGCGGGATCATTGCGGATCTCATCGGAGACCATGTGCACGGATGCACCGCGCGTCAACGCCCCGAAGATCTCACAGAACGACACGTCGAACCCGGGTGGCGCCAGCGCCGCGACCCGGCTGCCCGCGGACACCCCGAACGCCACCGCCTGCCAGTCGACGAACTGCTGCAGCGTGGCATGCCGGTGCGGGATGCCCTTGGGCAAACCCGTCGATCCCGAGGTGAACGCGATATATGCCGGATCGTTGCAGGTCACATCGGGTCGGTCGAGTCGCGTGGACACCGAAGCCGCGGGGGTGGTCGACAGGTGCGGCAGGTGAGCAAACTCGTCCTCGACGAGCCGGCGGTGCTCCTGCGGCGCGTCATCGTCGATCAGGATGGCACCTGGCCGCGCCGCAGTGATGACATGACGGACCCGGTCGACGGGGTGCGCCGGATTGGCGACGACGAAAACGCCACCGGCGGTGAGCGTTCCGAACATCGCGATGACCATCGACGGGCCGCGGTCGGCGATGATCACCACGGGCGTCTGCGGCTGCAGACCGGCATCGGTGAGGCCGTCGGCCAGCCGCCGGGACGCTTTCTCCAGTTCGGTGTAGCTCAGTTCACACCGTCCCGCCTCGGTCACATGCGACAGCGCGAGGGAACCCGGAAGCCGCTCGGCGTGGCGCCAGAACATGTGATGGAGTACCTGTTCGGCCATCGTTTCGTGCGTCTCCTTCGCAAATGCAGACCTTGCTGGCGTCGCCGCCCGCCGAGACTATCCCACGGCAAGTTAAGTTAGCCTAAGCTGCCGTCAGGAGAAAGACGTCCGGTGCCCGTGCGCTATCGGCCCCGCGTGGGTGCACTTCGCATCGGTGAGCCACCCTCTACCACCAGACCCGGGAGCGCATACATGCATGCTGTCGACGAGCGCGAAGCGTCCTACGGCGAGGCTCGGCTGTGGTCGCTGTACCGCCTGGACGGTCCGACTGCGGCAAACAATGTGCCGCTCGCTGTCGAATTCCTCGGACCGCTGGATGTCGACGCACTGAACAACGCGGTGATCGCCGTTGCCCGGCGCCACGTTCCGTTGCGCACGGTGTACGCCGAGATCGACGGTCGGCTGAAACCGACCATCGTCGATCCCGAGGACGCCGCCCTGGAGGTCATCGAATGCCGCCGGGAAGATCTGGCGGCGGTGCGGGCCGACCTGGAGAACTGGGCGTGCGACCTGGGCACCGAGATGCCGTTCCGCGCTCGGTTGCTGCGGGTTTCCCCCGATGAACACGTGTTGTCGATGGTGATCCACCACATCGCCATCGACGGCAACTCGATCGGCCCGCTGTTCGACGACCTGCAACGCAGCTATCGCGCACACCGGGACGGTGCCGGTGACGCGGGCGAACCGCCCGCGGCCCAGTACCACGACTACGTGCGCTACCACCGCGACCTGCTGGAGACACCGGGCCTGCAGGACGAACAGCTCGAACACTGGCGCGCGGTGCTCGACGGCGCCCCTGCCGAGGTGGCACTGCCGCTGGACCGAACGCGCCCACCGGTGCGCGGCTACCGCGGCGACGCGGTGCTGATCCCGCTGCCCGACGACCTGTCGAAGCGGGTGACCGATATCGCGCGGGCCGCCGATGTCACACCGTTCGTCGTGCTCTCCAGCACGGTGGCCGCCGTGCTGTCCCGGCTCGGCGCCGGTGACGACATCCCGCTCGGCACGCCGGTCGCCGGCCGACTCGAAGAGGAATTCGACGACCTGGTCGGCTTCTTCATCAACATGCTGCCGCTGCGGCTGGACCTCAGCGGCCATCCGCGATTCTCCGAGGTGCTGCGCCGGGGCCGTCGCACACTGTTCGCGGCGCTGAGCAATCAGGAGGTCCCGTTCGAGAAGATCGTCGACGCCGTCAACCCGGTCCGCTCACCCAACCGCAACCCGCTGTTCCAGGCGCTGGTGTCGCTGCAACCGGCAGATCCGGAACGCCTCGATCTCCCCGACGTCCAGGGCCGCCTGCTCGACCCCGTGATCACCCCCGCCGCATTCGACATCGCCTTCGAATTCTTCGACCTGCCCTCCGGGGGACGTCGGCTGCGCATCGTCTATGCCACCGACATCTTCGACCGCACCGGTGTCGAATTGCTGGGCCACCGACTGCTCGGCGCGCTCACCGCGGTGACCGCCGACCCCGACATCCGGCTCGGCGACATCCCCCTCGTCGACGACGCCGACCGCTGGTCCGCCGTGGGCATCGGACCGGCCGGCCTGCGCGCGACCGTCACCGAACTGTTCGACGCGCAGGTGCGTCGCACCCCGCGCAGCATCGCACTGCGCCACGGCAACAGCGAGATCCGCTACGAGGAACTGTCCGAGGCCGCCGACCGGCTCGCCGGCGCACTGGCCGAAGCCGGCGTGCGCCGCGGTGACACCGTGGCCCTCGCGCTGTCCCGCGGCACCGATCTGGTGATTGCGCTGCTGGCGGTGTTACGCGCCGGCGCGGCGTATCTGCCCATCGATCGGCGCTACCCGGCGCAGCGTGCGCACTACATGTGGTCTGACGCGCAACCCCGCGTCATCATCGTCGACGACGCGAGTGCACCGGACTGGTCCGACCATCCCGCGGTGCCCGTCACCGCCCGCGCGCAATCGCGCGCAACCGCACCGCTCGGCCCCGACGATGCGGCCTACGTGGTCTACACCTCGGGCAGCACCGGGCGCCCCAAGGGAGTGATCGGCACCCACGGTGCATTGGCCAACCGCCTGTGGTGGGCCGCCCGATCATGGTCGACCCGTGCCGGGGCAGATATCCGGATCGCCAAGAGCTCCATCGGGTTCATCGACGGCAGCACCGAGATACTCGGCGGACTACTGGCCGGCGCACTGGTCGTCATCGCCGATGACGACACCGCAGGCGACGGTGACGCGCTGACCGAACTGATCGAACAGGCAGGCGCCACCCAGATACTCGCGGTCCCCAGCCTGGCCGGGGCCATCGCCGAGTCCGCACCCGACCGGCTCGGCTCCGTCGCGCGGTGGATCTGCAGCGGTGAGCGACTCGACTCCTCGACGGTGGCGGCATTGCGGGCGGTGTCCCCCACCGCCGAACTCGTCAACTCCTATGGCTCCACCGAGGTCGCCGGTGATGTGCTGACCGCGGTCGTCGACGACGGCCGGGTATCGCTGGGGCGCCCCGTCCCCGGCGTCACCATTCACCTCCTCGGCCCCCACCTGGAGCTCGTCCCCCCTGGCGTCGCGGGTGAGATCTATGTCAGCGGACTCCAGTTGGCACGCGGCTATATCGGTCAACCGGCCTCCACCGCCACACGTTTCGTCGCCAACCCGCACGGCGGAGCCGGGGAACGGCTCTACCGCACCGGTGACATCGCCAGGTGGACACCCGAGCATCAGATCGAATACCTGGGCCGCGCGGATGACCAGGTGAGCCTGCACGGATTCCGCATCGAGCTCGCCGAGGTGGAATCCGCCCTCACCGCGCTACCCGGTGTGCACAACGCCGCCGCGGCGGTCCGGGAGAACCCGGCCGGGGGCAGGCGACTGGTCGGCTACGTCACCGCCGAGGACAGCGTCGACCAGGAACTCTGCCGGACCGAGCTGGCCCGCCGGCTGCCCGACTACATGGTCCCCGCGACGCTGGTACAGCTTCCCGAAATGCCGCGTGGCGCAACCGGAAAAATCGATCGCCTGGCGCTGCCCGATCCGGAATTCACCAGTATCTCCGCCGGGCGCGCGCCCCGCACCGAGTTCGAGACGGTGCTCTGCGAGGCGATGGCCACGGCGGTCGGCATCGCGGTCGTCGGCCCCGACGACCAGTTCTTCGCCATGGGTGGTGACTCGATGTCGGCCATCCGCGTCGCATCGCTGGCACGCGGCCGCGGCGTCCGGGTCACGCCCCGGCAGGTGCTCGAACACCCCACACCTGCGGCACTGGCCGCCGTCGCACGCGGTGTTGTGGACGACGGCGAGCTCCCCGGAAATGCCGACGCGGCGGCCACATCCGCGGGCATCGAACTCAGTGCCGCCGAACGTGCGGAACTGTCCGCCCTCGGGTCTATCGACACGGTCCTGCCACTGCTCCCCCTGCAGTACGGCATGTACCTGCATTCGGCCTATACCGAGCCGGAGACCGACCTCTACCGCATCCAACAGATTGCCCGCCTGAGCGGCCCGCTCGACCCCGATGCACTGCACGAAGCAATCCGGACAGTCATCGCACGGCACCCCGCCCTGCGGGTGGCCATGCACACACTGGTCGACGGATCACCGGTGCAGGTGGTCTTCAACGAGGTCGAACCTCGTTGGCGCACTATCGACCTGCGCGGCACCGATCCCCACGCGGCACAGGCCGAACTACTACGCATCGCCGCCGCCGAACGCGCCGCGCCGCTGGCGCTGGACCGGCCACCCCTGCTTCGCCACGTCCTGGTGACGCTGACCGACGACGACCACCGGCTGGTCCAGTCGATGCACCACATCGTCGCCGACGGCTGGTCGCTGTCGTCGATGTTCGACGAGATCGCACGGGTCCACAATGCGATCGTGGCCGGCTCCTCGCCGGAGATCGCCGTCGACGGCTTTGCCGACTTCGTCGCGCGGACCGAACGTCGCGCCGAGAGTTCCTCGCGGGCATGGGAAACCGTCCTGGCCGATGTCCGTCCCACCCTGCTCGCCGCGACCGACTCGCGCGCGGTGGAGAGCCAGGACCACCGCGACGTGACCACCAGTCTGTCTCGCGCGCGTACCGACCGACTCTATGCGGCCGCCCGGCGTGCGGGTGTCACCGCGGCCACCGTCGTGCACACGGCGTGGGGCCTGGTTCTCGGTCGCCGACTCGGGATCGACAGCGTCGTGTTCGGCTCGCTGGTCTCCGGGCGCGGAACGGGCCATCCCGGTGTCGAATCGATCGTCGGCCTGCTCATCAACACGGTACCGGTGCCGCTGTCGTGGCAACCCACGGACAGCCTGAGCGCGGCGGCCACCCGACTGCAGGAACAGCAGAACCGCGTGCTGGAGGCCCAGCACGCGCGGCTCACCGACCTGACCAGGTCAGCCGGCACCCGCGCCCTGTTCGACAGCGTCGTCGTGATGGAGAACTTCCCGGACACGGGCGCCACCGACGGTGATCGAAACACCCTGGCCTACCGGGGATTCGACGGCTCCAGCGTCAAGACCGACTATCCGGTCGCGCTGGTCGCCGACGCCGCCGACGAGCTCGAGCTCCGGCTCGACTACGACCCCGGCCTGATCGGCGCCGCGCACGCCGGCGATCTGCTCGGCGATGTCCTGACCATCCTCGAGGCCTTCGCGGCCGACCCGGGCGCGACGATCGCAGCGCTGCCCCCGGTCGATGCGATGCCGGCATCGCCGAGCACTGGTCCTGTCTCAGCCGGCGCTCCCGCCCGTTCCGCCGATGCCGCGGTCGTGGCTCAACTGGCCGGCCTCTACACCGATCTCCTGGGTGTCCCGGCCGGCGCAGACGACGACTTCTTCACCCTCGGCGGTGACAGCGTGCTGGTGATCCGCCTCGCCGGACGCGCCCGCCGCAGCGGACTGCCGCTCAAGCCCCAGGTGGTTTTCGCCCATCGGACGCCCGCCGCGGTGGCGGCCGCCCTCGCCGCCGATTCCGGGGCGCAGGGGTCGCCCTCCGTCGCCGACGGGCCGCTGCTGGAACTCTCCGAGGCCGAACGCGACCGGGTGGCGGCGGCGACCGAACGCACCGTCGTCGACGTGTGGCCGCTGTCGCCCCTGCAGGCGGGGATCTACTTCCAGGCCCGCTACGCCGAGAATGCCGCGGTCTACATCCTGCAGAACGTCATCGAGCTGCGCGACAGTGTCGACATCGCCGCCATGCAATGGGCGTATGCACTTGTGCTGGAACGTAACCCGGTACTTCGGTCGGGGTTCGTGGCCGACGACCTGCCGCACCCGGTGGCCTTCATCGCCGGCGACCCGTCCTGCCGTGTGCAGCTCGTCGATCTGTCCGAGGACGACCGGGACAGTGCTCTGGCAGCCACCCGACGGCTGATCGAGCAGGACCGACACGTTCCATTCGACATGACCGCGCCACCGTTGTCGCGGCTCACCCTCATCCGCAGGCGCGGCGGTGACGCGCTGATCCTGAGCTGCCATGTGCTGCTGATGGACGGTTGGTCACGCGAATTGCTGATGCGTGACCTGCTCAGCGCCTACGCGATGGCCACGCAGGGACGCCTCAGCCCGCCGCGCGGTCCGGCGCACGGCTACCAGGATTATCTGCGCTGGCTCGGCGCCCAGGACAGCACGGCCGCCGCCGACTACTGGGCACACGTCCACGACGGACTCACCGAACCGACCTTGCTGCTGCCCGAGGCCGCAGGTGCCGAACCGGCCATGACCTCGCGGGTCGACCTCCAGCTCTCCGACGACTGCGCCCACGCGTTGCGGGAGACCGCGCAACACCTCGGCGTCACACTCAACACGCTGCTCACCACCGCGCTCGGCATCGTCCTCGGTTATGAGACCGGCCGCGACGACGTGGTTTTCGGTACCACCGTCGCCGGCCGCCCCACCGAGGTGGACGGCTCCGACGCGGTCATCGGGTTGTTCCTCAACACGGTTCCGGTGCGCCTGCGCCTCGATCCCGGCGCAACGGTGGCCGATACCGTGCGCGGTGCACAATCCGATCGCCTGCG
Organism: Mycobacterium sp. VKM Ac-1816D; assembly: GCF_000416385.1. Taxonomy (NCBI): domain Bacteria; kingdom Bacillati; phylum Actinomycetota; class Actinomycetes; order Mycobacteriales; family Mycobacteriaceae; genus Mycobacterium; species Mycobacterium sp. VKM Ac-1816D. The sequence goes on along the minus strand of NZ_AOHQ01000136.1, from coordinate 276,063 downwards.
GTCCCTCGACCATGAATTCCTCGGTCTCGGTGATATCCAGCGCGCGGTGGCCGACGCACACCGCAGCTCCGGTCTGCTCGCCGGCGGCGGGGCGCTGTTCGACAACCTGTTCGTGCTGCAGAACTTCTGGAGCGACGAGGCGTTCGCCGATGCCGAGAGCGAGTTCGGCATCCTCAACCATGACACCTTCGACGCGTCCCACTACCCGCTGACATGGGTGGTGGCTCCCGGGGACACCCTGGCGGTGAAGCTGGAGTACCGGCCCGATTTCGTCACCGAATCGGCCGCTCGGCGCCTGCTGGACCGCTACCGCACCGTCGTCGAGTTCCTCGCCGCCCGACCCGATGCCACGCTGTGCTCCGTCGCAGTCCAGCTCCCCGACGAACGCGACGGCCGTGCCGACCGCAGCAACCGGGCCCACCACGAGGTACCCGACCTGACCATCGCCGAGATGCTCGCCGACTACACCGATGGCGACAGCACGGCGCTGGTGTACGGATCCGCCTCGGTCACCCGCACCGAACTCGACCAGCGGGTCAGCCGATTGGCGGGTCTGCTTGCCGCCGAGGGCATCACCGGTGAGGACACCGTCGCGCTGGCCATTCCCCGCTCCATCGACACCGTGGTCGCCCTGTTCGCGGTGTTGCGCGCCGGTGCGGCGTACTTACCGCTGGAACTGGACTATCCCGACGAGCGCCTGGCCGTGATGCTCGACGATGCCCGTCCGCGCATCCTGCTCACCACGACGGCGGTGCGCGAGCGCATCGACGCCATCACCCCGCCGGATTGCCTGCGGATCACGTTGGACGACGCGGGAATCCACAGCGCGCTGGATGCGTTGGCGCCGAACTGGACCGGCGAACGACCCACGCCGGACCGCCCGGCGTATGTCATCTACACATCCGGGTCCACCGGTAAGCCCAAGGGTGTCGTCACGCCCTACCGCGGACTGACCAACATGCACTTCAACCACCGGGAAGCCATCTTCGCCCCCGCGATCGCCAAGGCCGGCGGCCGGCGACTGCGCATCGCCCACACGGTCTCCTTCGCCTTCGACATGTCCTGGGAAGAACTGCTGTGGCTGGTCGAGGGTCACGAGGTGCACATCTGCGATGAAGTGTTGCGCCGCGACGCGGCCGCCCTCGTGGCGTACTGCCGGGCACACCTGATCGACGTCATCAACGTGACGCCTACCTACGCCCAACTGCTGTTCGAAGAGGGCCTGCTCGACGACGGTGAACACCACCCCGTCCTGGTCCTGCTGGGCGGTGAGGCGGTGCCACCGGCGGTGTGGGACCGGCTCCGCGACGACCCCACCACCTACGGCTACAACCTCTACGGACCCACCGAATACACCATCAACACCCTCGGTGGCGGCACCGACGACAGTGCCGAACCCACTGTCGGGCAGCCGATCTGGAATACCGATGCGCACATTCTCGACCCCTGGCTGCGCCCCGTGGCCGACGGCCATCCCGGCGAGCTCTACATCGCCGGTGCCGGCCTGGCACGCGGCTACGCGCACCGATTCGGCCTGACGGCGCAGCGTTTCGTCGCCAATCCGTACCCCACCGCCACCGCGCCGGCGGGCACCCGGATGTACCGCACCGGTGACCTGGTCCGGCGCGGCGCCGACGGCAACATCGAATTCCTCGGCAGGACCGACGAGCAGGTCAAGATCCGCGGGCACCGCGTCGAACTCGGTGACGTGGAGTCGGCGATCGTCGCCCATCCGGGCGCCGCCCAGGCCGCGGTGATCGCCACCGACGATCCGCGGGTGCCGGGCACACAACGACTCGTCGCCTATCTGGTTCCTGCTGCCATCCCCGAGGACGACCGCGCGGCCGCCGAAAGCGCCCATGTGGGCGAATGGGAACAGATCTACTCCGACGAATACTCGACGATCTCCACCGCGGTGTTCGTCGAGGACTACGCCGGCTGGGATTCGAGCTACGACGGTACACCCATTCCGTTCGAGGAGATGTCGGAATGGCGGGCCACCACGGTGGCCGCCATCGCCGGGTTGTCTCCGGCGCGAGTCCTCGAGATCGGCGTCGGCACCGGGCTTTTGCTCGGGCAACTCGCGCCACGGGTCGACGAGTACTGGGGCACCGATCTGGCCGCGCCGGTGATCGAGGCGCTGAACAACGAACTGCGCACCGATCCGGAGCTCCGCGATCGGGTCCATCTGACCGTCGCCCCTGCCGATCGGCTCGGTGACGTCCCCACCGGCCACTTCGATGTGGTCGTCATCAACTCGGTGATCCAGTACTTCCCGTCGGTGCGCTATCTGGCCGACGTGATCGAGAGTGCCGCCCGGCACCTGCGGCCCGGCGGTGCGCTCTTCATCGGCGATGTCCGTAACAGGTTGCTGCTGAACACCTTCCACACCGCGATCGCGCTGTCCCGAAGTGCCTCCGACAGCGCCGACGCCGAGCAGATTCGCCGCGCCGCCGACCGGGGCGTGGAACTGGAAAAGGAACTGCTGCTCGATCCCGAGTTCTTCGTCGCGCTCGCACACCGACTGGGCCTGACGGCCGAGATCAGACTCAAGACCGGCGCATTCCACAACGAACTCAGCAGGCATCGTTATGACGTGATCCTGCGCGCTGATGCGCCCGCTGCACCGGCGCGACGCGCGACGCTGCACTGGCCCGGTGACCTGGAGACGGTGAAGGCCGCGCTCGGGGAGGCAGATTCGGACGGACTTCGGGTGACGGCCATCCCCAACGGCAGGTTGGCCGGCGAGATCGGCGCGACGGAGCGACTCGCGGCGGGTGATGTCACCGGCGCCAGGACCGCATTGCGCACCCCCGCCGGTGTCGATCCTGCGCACCTGTACGCGTTGGCCGGTGCGACCGGCTGGACGGTCCGACTGACCTGGCATCCCGGCGACCCGGCGCTGATGGACGCCGTGTTCACCACCACCGGTGAGCCGCTCGGTGACCTGTACAGCTCGAGTGCCGTCGACCGCCCGCTGGAGGAACTCGGCAACAACCCCGCCGGGGCGCGCGAGCGCTCGGGCGCCATCGCCGCGCTGCGCCGCCATCTGCGCGACACCCTGCCCGACTACATGGTGCCGTCGGCATTCGTCGCGCTGGACCGGATACCGTTGACCGACAACGGGAAACTGGATGTCCGGGCACTGCCCGATGCCGACGCGGCCGCACCGGTCTCCACCAGCCGCGCCGCCCAGAATCCCGTCGAGGAACTGTTGGCGGAGTTGTTCGCCGAGGTGCTCGGCGTCGACCAGGTCGGCGTGGAGGACAACTTCTTCGACATCGGCGGCCATTCCCTGCTGACCATCCGGCTGATGAGCCGGGTGCGCAGTGCGATGGGCGCCGAACTCACCATCCGCGATGTCTTCGACGCCCCGACCGTGGCCCAGCTGGCCACCAAGCTCCGGCTCGACGCTCCCACCCGTCCGGAGCTGACCGCCGCGGCACGCCCCGATCGGCTGCCGCTGTCCGCCGGGCAGGAACGGTTGTTCGTCCTCGAACAGCTCGGTGAAACCGGTGCGGCATACAACTATCCGCTGACCTTCCGGCTCCGCGGATCGCTCGATACGGACGCGTTCACCGCGGCGCTGACCGATGTGGTGGACCGCCACGAGGTGCTGCGCACGGTCTTCACGACCCAGGACGGCACCCTGCACCAGGCGATCCTGCCCGTCGGTGCGCGGGTGCCGGTCACGGTGCTCGACTGCGACGAATCCGCCGTCGGTGCCCTCGTCGACGCCGCGGCCAACCACCGCTTCGACCTGAACACCGACATCCCGCTGCGCGCGACGATCCTGCGTCTCGCCGAAGACGACCATGTCATCGCGCTGATCCTGCACCATATCGCCGTCGACGAGTGGTCGGATGCGCCATTGCTCGACGACCTCGCCACCGCTTACCGGGCCCGGCGGGCCGGCCAGGCACCCGCGTGGTCACCACTGCCCCTGCAGTACGCCGATTACGCGCTGTGGCAACAGAACCTGCTGGCCTCCGTCGCCGACGAGCAGACCGCATTCTGGACCGCGACGCTGGCGGGTGCACCGGATGAGCTGGCGCTGCCCACCGACAGGTCGCGTCCGGCCAAGCCCAGCGGCGCAGGCGGCACGCTACAACTGGACCTGCCTGCCCCGGTGGTCGCCGGCCTGCGTCGGATGACCGGCGAGCACCAGGTGAGCACCGTGATGTGCTTCCATGCCGCCGTCGCCGCACTCCTGCACCGCCTCGGCGCGGGTGAGGACATCGTGGTCGGCACACCGGTTGCCGGACGCACCGAAGCCGAGCTGAACCCGTTGGTCGGATTCTTCGTCAACACCGTGGTGCTGCGCGTCGACGTGTCGGGCAACCCCACGTTCGTCGAGCTGATCGACCGGGTTCGCGATGTCGACCTGGCGGCCTTCGACCACCAGGATCTGCCGTTCGACCGAGTGGTCGAGGCGCTCAACCCGCCGCGTGCCGCGGGACGTAACCCGCTGTTCCAGACGTTCGTCGGCTACCACTACCGCGACGACGCGACCGCCGATGTGCTCGACATTCCGACAGAGTGGTTGTCGCCCACCGTCACGGCCGCCATGTTCGACCTCGGCTTCACCCTGATCGACAACATCGCCCGTGGGCAGATGACGGTCCTGGCGGAGTTCGCCACCGACCTGTTCGACACCGACACCGTCGAGCGCATCACCGAACGCCTGCTGGCGCTGCTCACCCAGGTGGTCGCCGAACCCGCCACCCGCATAGCGGATTCCGAGGTGTTCCTGCCCGGTGAACGTCAATGGCTCGCCGAGGTCGGCTCCGGACCGGTCGCACCGGTATCGCCGGACGATCTCGCCACGATGGTGATCCGCCAAGCGCTGCGCAGCCCCGATGCCGTCGCGGTGCGCGGTGACGAGGCGGACACTGCGCTCACCTACGCCGAGCTCGACGCGTGGTCGCGCCGGCTGGCCGCCGATCTGGCCGGCGAGGGTGCCGGGCCCGGCACCCTCATCGGAGTGGCGGTGCCGCGCTCGGTCGAGCTGATCGTCGCGCTGGTGGCGATCGCCCGGTGCGGTGCGGCATTCCTGCCCCTGGACAGTGACTTCCCCGTCGACCGATTGCAGTTCATGCTCGACGACGCGCAGCCGGTGACCGTACTGCGGGACAACACACGGATCCGGGCCGCCCGACACGGTGAAAGCGGCACCAGGACAGCACGATCCGAGAGTGCAGCCCGGGGTGAGCACTGGGCGTATGTGCTCTACACGTCCGGGACCACGGGACGGCCCAAGGGTGTGCCCGTGCCCCACCGCGCCATCGCCAACCGGATCGCGTGGTTGCAGCAGGCCTACCCGCTGTCGGTGGCCGACCGGATGCTGGTCAAGACCCCGATCAGCTTCGACACCTCGGTCTGGGAGGTGTTCTGGCCGCTCAGCGTGGGCGCGACCCTGGTGCTCGCCCGACCCGGCGGACACCGCGAACCCCGCTACCTTGCCGAGACCATTGCCGCGCATGGCGTCACCGCCGTGGACTTCGTCCCTTCGGTGCTCGAACTGTTCCTCGACGAACTCGACACCGACCGCTCGGCTGATCTGTCCAGCCTGACCCGGGTCACCGTGGGTGGTGAGGCATTGCCCCGCGAACTCGCCGACCGGACCGCCCGACGCCTGGGTGTCCCCCTGCACAACCTGTACGGACCGACCGAGGCCGCCGTGGACGTCCTCGGCTGGACCGCCGACGGCGGCCCTGTCGCGATCGGCGTCCCGGGCGCCAACGTCCGGGTTCACGTCCTCGACGGCCGCCTGCGCCCCACTCCCCCAGGCATTCCCGGTGAGCTGTACCTGGCCGGCGTGCAGGTGGCGGACGGATATCTGGGCAGACCGGCGCTGACCGCCGAACGATTCGTGGCCGATCCCTGGGGACCGGCCGGTGCCCGGATGTACCGCACCGGTGACGTGGTGCGGTGGCGGTCGGACGGACAACTGGAGTATCGCGGCCGCGACGACGACCAGATCAAGGTCCGCGGTGTGCGCATCGAACCCGGTGAGATCGAGGCGGTGCTCGCCAGGCACCCGGCCGTCAGCTCGGTCCGCGTATTGCTGCGCGCGGGCGCACTCGTCGCCTATTACGTATGTGCGGGCGCGGATTCGCCGACTACCGAACAGCTGCGGCGCTTCGGCGCGCAATCACTGCCGATGCACATGGTGCCCGCGGCATTCGTCGAACTCGACGCGCTGCCGGTGACCGCGACCGGCAAGCTCGATCGCGATGCGCTGCCCGATCCGCTCCCTTCGCCGGGATCCGGCAGGGCACCTGCCACGGCGACCCAGGCCGGCTTGTGCGCGCTCGTCGGTGATGTCCTCGGCGTCGAAACCGTCAGCATCGACGACGACTTCTTCGCTCTCGGTGGGCATTCGCTGTCGGCGATCAGGTTGCTCGGCAGGATCCGCGCGACCCTGGGCGTCGAGTTGAGTCTTCGTGAGCTGTTCGACGCCCCGACCGTCGCCGAACTCTCGGCTCGTATCGACCAGGACAGCGGTGTCGCGGCGGTACGGCCGACGCTGGGTGCGCGGCCGAGGCCCGACCGGGTGCCGCTGTCGCCCGGGCAGGCCAGTATGCGGTTGCATTACGCACTGGAGGGTCCGAACCCGACCTACAACGTGCCCATGGTGTGGCGGGTGGACGGTCGGTTCGACATCGCGACACTGGAACTCGCGCTACACGACGTGATCGGGCGCCACGAGATCTTGCGGACCATCTATCCCGACCGGGACGGTGTCTTCGAGCCTCGTGTCCTCGACCCCGCCGAGGTGGCTCTGCATGTCGAGCTGATCTCCGACCATGAGCTCCGCGATGCGGCACGGTACTGCTTCCGCCTCGACGAGGAGATACCGGTCAAGGTGTACCTCGTTGCCCGGGGCACCGAGAGCGTGCTGTTGGTCAACATCCACCACATCGCCACCGACGAGTGGTCCGACGAACCGCTGCTGCGTGATCTGCGCACGGCCTATGAGGCCCGTCGCGCCGGGCTGGCACCGCAATGGCCGGAGCTGTCACTGCAGTACGCCGACTACGCCCTGTGGCATGCCGAATTGCTCGATGGTGTCGCCGAGAACCAGTTGCGGTACTGGCAGGAGGCGCTGGCCGGGGTTCCCGAAGAGACCGGCCTGCCGACCGATCACCCACGCCTGCCGACGAACACCTTCCGTGGCGGCACCGTGACGACGTCGCTGCCGCCCGAGACCGTCGGTGCGCTGCGTGCACTCGCACGCGACAGCCAGTCGACGATGTTCATGGTCGCCCACTCCGCGGTGGTCACGCTGCTGAACCGGATGGGCACCGGCGACGATATCGTCGTCGGAACACCGGTGTCGGGGCGATCGGATGTGCTGTTGCACGACCAGATCGGCTATTTCCTGAACACGGTGGTGCTGCGCTCCCAGGTGCGCGGCACGCAGACCTTCGCCGAATTGTTGGCCGACAACCGGGCGGGCGTTCTGCGAGCCTTCGACCACCAGGACATCCCGTTCGACCGGATCGTCAAGGAAGTCAATCCGATTCGCGTCCGCGGGCAGCACCCGCTGTTCCAGATCATGATGATGTACCTGGTGAGCGGGGACACCGAGCGCATCGAGATCGACGGGATGACGCTGACCGCCGATGAGGTCGATACCGGCACGGCGAAGTTCGACCTGTCGATCGATTTCGTCGAGCATGCCGACGAATCGGTCACCCTCACCATGGAGTACAACGCCGACCTGTTCGAGGCGTCGACCATCGACGCGCTGCTGGCCCGTCTGGTGGCGGTGCTCGACCGGGTGTCGCAGGACGCGAGCGTCCGGCTGTCCGATATCGACATGCTCATCGAACCCGAGCCGGACCGGATCGCCGGATGGGAGCACGGCACCGAGGTCGCCACCCCGGCGGCGACGCTGACCGCACTGTTCGAGGCACAGGTGCGCGCCACTCCTGGTGCCCTGGCGATCATCGACGGTGCGCGGGAGCTGACGTTCGACGAGGCGAACCGTCGGGCCAACCGGCTCGCACGCCACGCGATCGCGCGGGGTCTGGGGGCCGACGATATCGCCGCGCTGGATCTGCCCCGTTCGGCCGATGTGCTCATCGCAATCCTGGCCGTACACAAGGCCGGCGGGGCGTATCTGGCGCTCGACGCCGAATATCCCCGCGAACGAATCGCGCACATGCTCGCCGATGCCCGCCCGGTGCTCACTATCACCGCCGAAACGATGGCCGACGCAGACGGTGACCAGACGCTCTCCGATGCCGACGTCACCGATGCCGAGCGCCGCACCCCGGCGCATCCGGATCATGCTGCCTACCTGATCTACACCTCGGGCAGCACCGGAAAGCCCAAGGGTGTCGTCGTGCCGCAGCGCAGCATCGTCAACCTGTTCGCCAGCCACCGCGAACGCCTCTACCGGCCGACGATGGCGACCGCAGGCCGCGACCAGCTACGGGTCGGGCACGCCTGGTCGTTCGCGTTCGACGCGTCGTGGCAACCGCAGCTGTGGCTCTACGACGGCCACACCATCTGTCTGGTGTCCGACGAGACACGTCGCGATCCGGCGCTGCTGGCCACCCAGCTCGACGACCAGCGATTCGACTTCATCGAGCTCACACCGTCGATGTTCGACAGCGTCGCCCGCGCCGGGGCTATCCGCGACGGGGCGTGCCGCTTGTCCGCGATCGGCGTCGGCGGCGAGGCCGTCCCACCGGAGCTGTGGGCCGAGCTGGGCGCGATGCCGGGCACCCGGGCCTACAACCTGTACGGGCCGACGGAGACCACCGTCGACGCCCTGGTCGCCGAGCCCGCCGGTTCGCTCGAACCGAAGATCGGTACCCCGGTGTCGAACTCGACGGTCTACGTGCTCGACCAGTGGTTGCGCCGGGTTCCGCCCGGGGTGCGCGGTGAGTTGTACGTCGCCGGAGCAGGTCTGGCGCGCGGGTACCTCGGCCAATACGCCAACACCGCACAGCGCTTCGTCGCCAATCCCTACCGCGATGGCGAGCGGATGTACCGGACCGGTGATCTTGTCAGCTGGTCGGTCGACGGGCAGTTGGTCTACCACGGCAGGGCCGACGAGCAGGTCAAGATCCGCGGCTATCGGGTGGAGCTCGGTGAGATCGAGTCGGCACTGCGGGCGGCGCCGGAGGTGGCCGACGCGGCCGTGGTGGCCCGCCATGACTCGGCGAATCACGCTGTCCTGGTGGGGTACGCGGTGCGGACCCCTGGCTGTGCACCGGACCCCGCCGAGCTCAAGCGGCAGCTGTCCACGCGGTTGCCGGGCTACATGGTCCCGACGGCGATCGTGCTCGTCGAGGCCATTCCCTTGTTACCCAACGGCAAACTGAACCGGGCGGGTCTGCCGGTGCCCGATCTGGCCGCCGCGCCGGTGGTGCCACCGCGCAACGAGCTGGAGGCCGCGCTGTGCGATGCGGTCGCCTCGGTCATCGGTTGCGACGACATCGGTATCCACGACGACTTCTTCGAGCGCGGCGGCGACAGCGTCGCCACGATGCGTCTGGTCGCCGCGGCCCATGCCGCCGGGATCGCCGTCAGTGCGCGTCAGATCTTCGAGCACCGCACGGTCGCCGAACTGGCGACCGTCACCGCGATCAAAGCCGGATGAATGCCGGGATGAACCGATGAGAGTGGCTCTCGGCGAACCGGTCCCGTGAACACAACACACCGCGAGCGCGGCGCGGTCGACGCGCTGCGTTCGCGGTGTGTGTTACCGCGTCGGGGTCAGCTGACGATTGCCGGGACGGTGGCCGGGTTGCCGTCGAGCGCCACGGCGAGTTGCGGGGCCAGCCGATCCAGCAGGTACGGGATCGACAGCACCGAGGCGAAGTAGTAGGCGCAGCTGGCGTCCGAGCCACCCTGGATGAACACCGAACGGTCTTCCCGGGCGACGCGTAGCCGGGAGAAGATCGGGTCGGCGGCCAGTTCGGCCTTCAGCGCTGCGACATCCTTGGGCTCCCAGACCAGAACATCGGCATCGATCAGGTCGGCCCGCTCGAAACTGATGGTGGCGTCGAAGTTGTCACCCAGCGCGTCCTTGACGGCAGCGGACTGGGTGAACCCGAGCATCTGCAAGAACTGGCCGCGCGGATCGGTCGCCGCGGAGACGCTGTAACCGTCCTCGTTGCGGTAGACCGACAGACCGGTCTTGCCCTCGAATTGCGGGTAGGTGGACTTGGTCTCGGCGATCTTCTCGCGGGTCTGGGCCAGCAGCTGGTCACCCTTGGCCTTTTCGTCGAGAGCCTGCGCGAGGATCGGGGTGATCTGTTCCCAGGTCGCGGCGTAATCGTTGGTGTCCTTGGGCTGCGCCAACGTCGGCGCGATCTGCGACAGCCGCGCGTACTGCGTATCGGTCAGGTCGGAGTACAGACCGACGATCAGATCCGGTTTGAGGTTGGCGATCTCCTCGTACGGCGGCGCACCGTCGGCGGCGAAGGACAACTCGGCGGGTGCCTGCCGGTCCCCGAGCAGGTCCTTCGACCACGGGCCGAGCACGCCGGTGGTGAAGTATCCGTCCCAGGTCATCACGGCGACGGGCACGGTCCCGAGCGCGATCAGGGTGTCCTGCTCCTGCAGCCCGATCACCACGACGCGGGTGGGCTTCTGCTCGAGCGTGGTGCTGCCGTATCGATGGTCGATGGTGACCGGGTAGGACCCCGACTGCTGGGCCGAGGTGGCGGCGGAGTCGGTTTGACTGCTCGAGCAACCGGCCGCGACCAGCGCGAACAACATCACCAAGAGCATCAATACCCGGCCGCGCGCCCCGTTGCCGCCACGGCGGTCCGTGCTGGTCTGTCGCTCGGGCATGGTTGCCGCCATGGTCATCACAAAGATTCCCTCCGATGATCGAATTTGGTGAGCCTAACCTCGCACAGGTGGCCGGTTCAAGCGGCACGGGGCGCACCACCCGGGCGTGTCCGACCGCTAGCCTGTCCGGGTGCCTGACGACCGCGATGCGCAGATCTCGTACCTGCCCCGTGCACTGTGGCCACTGCGCAACCGCGACTACCGGCTGCTCACGCTCGGGCTGTCGACCACCCTGCTGGGCAACGGGCTCTGGTCGGTCGCCTTGGTGTGGCAGGTCATCGCGATGGGAGGCGGTGCCGGCCAGGCGGCGATCGTGATGACGATGTTCAGCGCGGGCCTGCTGATCAGTGTGCTGCCCGCGGGGGTGGCGGCCGACCGGCTGCCCAAACTCGTCGTCATGCGCGCCTCGCTGTGGGTGCAGGCGACGCTGCTGATCATCGTCGGGGTCCTTGCCGTCGGCGACCAGGTGCAGATCTGGCATCTGGCGGTCACCGGCTTCGCGTTCGGCATCGCCGAGGGTTTCTACATTCCCGCCTACACCGCACTGCTGCCGACCATCCTGGCACCCGAGGAACTGTTGGCCGCCAACGGGATCGAGGGCGTGCTGCGCCCCGGTCTGCAGTTCGCCCTCGGCCCGGCGATCGGTGCGCTGCTGGTGCAGCTGTGGTCGCCGGCATGGGCGATCCTGATCCAGGGTGCGATGTTCGTCCTCGCCGCGATCATCCTCGGGTTCATCAGGCCGCCTTCGGCTGTCGCGTCCGAGACCGCGGACCACGAACCGGAATCGGCACTGGGGGACCTGCTGGCCGGACTGCGGTACATGTACCGCACCAGGTGGTTCTTCGCGACGCTGTTGTTCGCCGTGGGCAATGTGCTCGTCGTCGTCGGCCCCATCGAGGTGCTGCTGCCCTTCGTGATCCGCGATAACGGCGGAACCCCCGGGCATCACGCGACCGTGCTGGCGGTCTTCGGGGTGGCCGGTGCGGTGGGCGCTCTGTTGGTGGCCTCGCGCCCGCTGCCGCGGCGCTACATCACCGTCATGCTGGTGCTCTGGGGGCTGGGAGCACTGCCGCTTGCCCTGATCGGCTACACCGAAGCGATCTGGATAATCGCCGCGGTGATGGTCGTCGTCGGCGCCACGTCCGAAGCCGGGCAGGTCATCTGGGGAACCCTGCTGCAGCGGCGAGTGCCCGCCGAGATGCTCGGTCGCGCCTCCAGTCTGGATTTCTTCGTGAGCCTGGTGATGATGCCGGCGTCGCTGGCGCTGGCGGTACCTGCCGCACATCTGATCGGCACGACGGGCGTCTTCATCGTGGCGGGCGTCGCACCCGTGGTGTTCGCGGTGATCGCGCATCTGGCCGCCCGGCTCGGCCGCGATGAACTCGACCACCCGCTGGATGACCGGACATGACGGGCTGCCGCACCGATGAGTGCTGATACCTCGCTGCCCGTGCCCGACGTCACGAGCGATGCCCGCCGGACGGGCACCAGAACTCGCCTGGTCTGGCTGGCCATCTTCTGTCTCGTCCTGCTACTGGTCTGCATCGCCAGCGCCGCCGTCGGCACCCGAGACATCCCGATCGCGACGGTCATGCGCGCACTGTTCGACTATCAGGGATCCGACGACGAAGTGGTGGTCCGCGCGGTCCGCATTCCCCGAACCGCGCTGGGGCTCCTGGTCGGCGTGGCGATCGGCGTCGGCGGCGCCATGATCCAGGCCGTCACCCGCAATCCGCTGGCCGATCCCGTCGTGCTGGGCATCACGCCCGGCGCGATGTTCAGCGTGGCGCTGGCCGTCGGCATGTTCGGATTTCGGTCCATCCACCAGTACCTGTGGTTCGCGCTCGTCGGATCCGCCGTGGCGATGGCGATGGTCTACGCCATCGGCCGCTCGGGCCGCTGGGGTGCGACGCCCATCCGGCTGACGCTGTCCGGGATCGCCATCGGCGCGGTCTTCACCGCATTCACGTTGGCCCTGACGCTGTTGAACCCGTCGGCATTCGACCAGATGCGGGCGTGGGACGCGGGATCGATCGCCGGACGCGGCTGGGACGTCACCCTCGCGGTGCTGCCGTTCGTCCTTGTCGGACTGGCGATCACGGCGTCGGTGGCCCGTGGCCTCGACGCGATCGCACTCGGTGACGATATGGCGCGCGCACTCGGCACCCAGCTGGTCCGGACGCGCACCCTGGGACTCATCGCGATCACCCTGCTCTGCGGTGCGGCGGCAGCTGCGGCAGGCCCGATCGCCTTCGTCGGTCTGATGATCCCGCACATCGCCCGGTGGCTGGTCGGCGCCAACCAGCGGTGGATCCTGCTCATCTCGGCGATCGCCGCCCCGGCGCTGGTGCTGGCCGCCGATGTCCTCGGCCGGATTGCGTTGCGTCCGGCCGAATTGCCCGTCGGGATCGTCAGTGCGTTTCTGGGGGCTCCCGCCCTGATCTGGTTGGTCCGGCGCAAGACGGTGATCCAACCGTGACGACCGGGACGCAGCGGGTCGATTTCGGGCGCCCCACCGTGCGATGGCGGCAGCTGCGCATCGACGTCATCTCCGTGGTCACCACCGCCGTGCTGGTTTTCGCGGCGGTCGTGGTGTCGATCCTCAGCCTCGGTGCCGGTGACTACGACATCGCGCCATGGGACGTGCTGCGCGCGGTGTTCGGCGCCGGGGCGCCGTTCGACATCGTGGTGGTCCGCGAGTGGCGGGCACCGCGGGTGTTGATGGCGCTGATCCTCGGTGCGCTGCTGGGCATCTCGGGTGCCATCTTCCAGTCGCTCACCAAGAACGCACTGGGCAGCCCGGACGTCATCGGCTTCAATTCGGGTTGCTACTTCGGCGCGCTCGTGGTGATCCTGTTCGTCGGCGCGCACTCCAGCGCACTGCTCGCCCTCGGCGCGGTCGCCGGCGGCTTCGCGACCGCCGCCATCGTGTATCTCCTTGCCTTCAAACGTGGTATCGCCGGCTTCCGGTTGATCATCGTGGGGGTCGCGGTCGCTATCATGATCGAGGCCGTCAACACGTGGATGATCCTCAAGGCCAACCTGCAGGTCGCCATATCGGCCGCAGCATGGGGTGCGGGCACCCTGGCCAATGTCACCAACAACCAGGTTCTGGTGGTCCTCGCCGGAACCGCCGTGCTCGTCGTGCCGCTGGCCGTGATCGCCCGACGGATGCCGGTCGCCCAGCTGGGCGATGACGTCGCCGCCGCGCTCGGCCTGCGCATGGAGGCCACGCGGGTGTTGATGCTGGCCGTCGGTGTCGGATGCGTGGCCATGGCAACCGCTTTCACCGGGCCCATCAGTTTCGTGGCGTTGGCCGCACCGCAACTGGCCGCCCAGGTCACCCGCGGCGGAGGTTTGCGGCTGGCCCCGTCGGCGGCGATGGGAGCGGCCATCCTCGCCGCATCCGATGCCGCGGCCCAGCACCTGTTGCCCGGCCAGCTGCCCGTCGGCGTGATCACCTGGGGTATCGGCGGCGCGTATCTGGTGTGGCTGCTGATCAGACAGTCGGGCTGAGCGACTGCGAGAGGTGGTCAGTAGACCGTGAGGATCGGCTCCAGCTCCGAGGGTGTGGCGCCGTGCAGAATCACCCCGTCGGCGCCAAGAGCCAACTGCTCACGAATGGTGGTGACACACTCCTGCGGACTGCCGGTGGCCGCCGGCGCCGTCCACTCCGGGGGCAACAACGTCGCAATGTGCTCGAGCTTCTCGACGGGAGTGGTCGGGCTGTCGATGGCCTGCAATCCACCCACATAGAAACTCTGCACCACCTCGTCATCGCGAAAGCGCTGCAGCACAGCCGGATCCCAGCGATTGGTCCGCACCAGCAGATCACCATAGGCCTGCAGATAGGTCGCCAGCCGGCCGACGAGCTTGCGCAGCCGCATCTCCTCGGGAAGGTGATCCCCGATGGTCGCCAGACATGACCACACCTTCACATCGTCGGGGTTGCGGCCGGCCCGCTCGGCGGCGTACTTCACCGTCTGGACACACCGCGCCAGCGTCTCGTCGGTGAAGAAGGTGTGCAGGATGACCTGGTCCATTACTCGGCCTCCCAGCTCAAGGGAGTTCGGCGCGAAGGCGACCATGCCCATCGGGATATCGACGTCGTAGTCCTGGCCGAGCCGCAGCAAGGGAAAGCTGCCCATCGGACCGTCATGGCCGACGATGGTCTCACCGCGGAACAGTCGGCGCATCACCCCGACGAAATCCTCCATCTGAGCGGTGGTGATGCGCGGCATCCCGAACGCATCCTGCAGCGGCGGCACACCCCGGCCGATACCCAAGGTGAAGCGGCCCTCGCTCAGACGCGACATCGTGAGCGCATAGGCGGCGGTGACGATCGGGTGGCGAGTGTTGTGATTGGTTGCGCCGGTGGCGATGGCGATGCGTTCCGACACCGCGGCTGCGGCCCCCGACAGGGTGCATGCCTCCTTGGTGTTGAAGCGCTCGGAGATGAAGACGTGGCCGAGCCCGAGTTCCTCGGCGCGGCGGATCTCGTCGATCATCACCCGCGGTGATTCCGGTTGCCCGCCAAGGGTGTAGAAGCCCAACTCGGATTTCATGGTCGCGGTCACAGCGTTGCCTCCTCGGCCAGTTCGGGCCACCGGTCATGGTCATACGTGCAGGGATTCCATACTTCGACGATGCGTCCCCCGACCACCCGATAGACCTCGATCGAGGAGATGACGTCGTGTGTTCCGTCGTGATGGACGATGTCTGCTTGGTAGACAATCGAACACAGCTGCTCATCGGCGACGATATGCGGCAGCGTGAAATGCACGCTGCGCACGCCCGCCCACAGATCGCGCACCCGCTGCACTGCCTCGTCGTGGGTGAGCACGGTTCGGCCGCCTGGGGTGTTCCGGATGATCTGCTCACCGATGATCTGCTCGCCGACCGGGTAGTTCCGCTCATTCCACAGCTCGTAGTTGTAGCGCTCGATGACAGTTCTCGGATCGGCCATCGGGACACTCGGCGTCGGCGCAGCCGGCTGCGGTGTAACCATGCACACATTCTTACTTGCTTGCGCGCAAGTTAACAACTACTTTTCGAATATGACGTCGACAACACAGCTCTTCCCCCGCTCCGCGTCCGAGCTGACGGCGGACTGGCTCACCGAGATCCTCACGTCCTCGGGCGCCATCGCATCGGGGACACACGTCACCGAACTGCGCGCGCAACGCATCGCCGAGGGCGTCGGCTTCGCCTCGTTCCTGTATCGGGTGCACCTCGGTCTCGACGGTGCGGGCCCGGCCACCGTGATCGCCAAGTTCCCCACCGACTACCCCGATTACCAGCTGCTGGCCTCCTCGATCCGGCTCTACGAGCGAGAGGTGACGTTCTACAACGCGGTCGCCACGTCGGCTCCCGTGCGCACCCCACGCGCGCACGCGGCCGCGTTCGATGCCGCCACCGGCGAGTTCGTCATCGTGATGGAAGACGTGGACGCTCTCGAAAATGCCGACCAGGTGGCCGGATTGAGTTTCGACCGGGCCCGTGCAGTGCTCGCGGAAACGGCCCGCTTCCATGCCTGGGGCTGGGATACGACACCACCGGTCACCGCTCACCCGGCCTTCCTCGGTCTCGACGACGCGCGGATGGCCGGGCTCTTCAGCGCCGGCACCGCGGCGGGATGGCAGGTGTTCGCCAAGCACGGACGCGCTTGTGCGCCTGCCGATCTGGCGGCGGTGATCGACGACTACGCCGCATCGGCACCGAGTCTGTTGGCAGCACTGGGGACGCCCACCACACTCATCAACGGGGACTTGCGGGCCGACAACCTGTTCTTCGCCGAGGACGGCTCACACGTCACCGTGGACTTTCAGTTCACCGGTCGCGGGTGCGGTATGTGGGATGTCGCCTATCTGGTGGGCCAGGGTATGTCGCCGACCGAACGGGACGGCCGACAGACCGAGTTGGTGCGCCATTATCTGACCACCCTTGCCGGGCTCGGCATCGACTACCCGTTCGACAAGGCCTGGCGACAGTTCCAGATCGCCACGGTGCTACAGATCGCGTTGCCCCTGGCGGCCATGATGTCCTGGGACAACGTCAACGACCGTGGCCGCGAACTCCTTCAGGTCCTGATGGAGCGCAGTATCGCGATCATCGCCGACTGCGGTGCGATCCCCGCGGTCCACGCCACGCTCGGCTGACCTCACCGGTCACCGAAGCCCGTTCGTCAGCCTCACGATCAGTCGGTCGTGCAGCCGGCTCAAGGTTTCGTCGAAATTCGTCGTGTCGGGGTTCAGCAACCACGCGTAGGCATACCCGATGGCCGCCGCGGTCAGTTCCGACGCGATCTCGTCGGCGTCGCATTCCGGTGCCACCGAACCATCGGACTGTCCGTCGAGCACGGCCTGGCGAAGTCCGGCGCGGGTCCGTGCGAGCCAGCCCTCGATACGCGGCCGAAGGATGTCGTGGTCATGCAGGGCCTCGAAGTTCAGGGTCAGCGCGGCGCGCAACAACCGTGGGTCCTCCGCCGCGAATTCACGAAGCGCCACCACCGGCGCGAGCACCTTCTGCAGGCCGGAAGCACCCGGCTCGGGCGTGACCTCGACGCCCCGCTCGTACTCCTGCAGCACCGTCTCCAACAACGCCTCTTTGGACCCGAACCGCTCCCGCACCATGGCCCGGCTGTAACCGGCCCTGATACCGATCTCCTGGGCCGTCGCGTTGGTGTAGCCCTTCTCGGCGATGAGTTCGATTGCCGCTTCGGCAAGTCGGCGCGAAGACTCCTCGACGCGTTCCCGCTGCGAACGGCGCTCCGTGCTCATCGCGTCGCCGGGAAGGATCTGCAGAGATACATCCGCGAGATTCTAGCCACCTGCCACCAGCGGCAGCCCGAGCCCGCACCGGCACTACATGTCCAGCACCACATCCCCGGACGGATACGCGCAGCACGGCAGCAGATTGCCCGCAGCGGGCGGTTCCAGCGGCTCGGGATCGTAGCCGACCTCGCCGGCGAGCAGCCCCGTTTCGCAGGTGTGGCAGACCCCGGTGCGACACGACCACCTGGTCGGCACGTCACAGGCCTCGGCGAACTCGAGCAGGCTGCCGTAGTGCGCGCTCCACGCCACGGTCAACGAGCTGCGGGCGAAGGACACCGCAGGCCCCGAACCGGTTTCGGCAGGCGGGTGCACTCCGGCCGGCACCACCACCCCCGCAAGACCCGGATTGACCGCGGCCGCCGCACCGAAGGTCTCGGTATGCAGCCGGCCGGTGCCGATACCGAGGTTCTCCAGCCCGGTCACCAGATCGTTCATGAATCCGGTTGGGCCGCAACCGTATATGTCACCTTCCAACGGAACACCGAGTCCCCGCAGGGTGTCCACCGATATCCGCCCGGCAAGGTCGTAATCGAGCCCCAGACGATCCGCCGGACCGGGCCGGCTGTAGAAGGTGCGGCTGTGCGCGTGAGGCAGCCGCCCGATCAATGCCCGGATCTCCTCGGCGAAGGCATGTTCGGCACCGTCGCGCGACCCGTGAATCCACCAGACTTCGCGTGTGGAACGGTGATCTGCGAGCAGGTGCAGCATCGACAGCAGCGGCGTCACCCCGATACCGGCCGACAGCAGCACCACCGGATCCGCACCGTCGTCGAGGGTGAACGCACCGCGCGGCGCGGCCACGTCCACCGCATCGCCCACGCCGACCCGGGTGTGCAGATACTCCCCGGCCGCGCCACCGGCAAGGCGTTTGACGGCCACCCGGAACTCCGGTGAGCCCGGCAGATTGGACAGCGAGTAGCTGCGGATGACCGCCGGCCCGTCTTCCGGGGTGAGGCGCACGGTGACGTACTGCCCGGGTCGCCACCCCGGCAGTGGGCCACCATCGCGATCGACCAACGTCAGCACGACGATATCGGCGCCCGCACGTTCCAGCGTGCGCACCGCGAGCCGACGGAACCCGGCCCAGGCCGGTGGCGCGCCCGCGGCGGCGGTCAGGCCCGGATTTCCCGACGATCCGGGCTGCTGCTGACCGTCCTGCTCGGCGAGCGCGCGCAGTGACTGTTGCCAACCCGGGCTCAGCGCAGGGATCTTCAACGCCCGCGCGAGGAGCTCGGGGGAATGGCCGGGAAGGTAGAGCAGCGCATCGATCTCGGCCACCGACACCTGCTCGGGACCGGTGGCGATCTTGGTGATCACCTCCCCGGGTCGCACCTCGCCCTCTTCGATGACCCGGCAGTAGAAGCCCGGGCGATGATCGGCCACCAGCAGCGCGGCCATGCGTGGCTCACCGAGTCGCAACCCCACGCGATAGCAGGTGACCCGTGGCTGGGTGACCTCCAGCACCACCGCTCCGACGCGGAACCTGTCCCCGATGCACACCTCGTCGTCGCCGAGGCCCGAGACCGTGAAGTTCTCGCCGAAATGCCCGGGCCGCAGGTCATCTCGACCCAGGACCGCCGACCAGTGCTCATACGACCCGAGTTGGTAGACCAGGACCGCACGTTGCTCGCCACCGTGCCCACCCAGGTCCCCCTGCCCGTCACCGTCGATGTTGAGCCTGCGCACCATCACCGGCCCGGACACCGGTGTCTTGTACACCGCCGTTCGCACGACCCGCCCCTGCCACGGCACATCCTGGGGCATACCGATATTGATCGACACCAACCTCGGGTCCCCCGCGGCGTCCGCCATCATGGGCCGCTCAGTCCTGCCTGGCTGCCATCGCGGACACGATCTCGGCGGTGTCCGGGACCGCATGCGCGAGATAGGCGAAATTCACCAGCGCGGCCTGATATCCGTCACCGCGCACCGGATGGCGGGGACCGGCGGTCGCATCGCGGACGACGGCCACCTCGAAACCCTGCTCCAGCAGATCCCGCAGGTGTGATTCGACGCAGATGTTGGCGAGCATGCCGCACAGGATCACCCGTTGCACGCGCCGCTTGCGCAACTGCAGAACCAGATCGTTGGTCTGCGGGCCCCACACCTTGTGCGGGCTGACCACGGTGGTCGCCTCGTCCTCGATGAACGGTGCCAGTTCGGCCAGCCAGTCCGCGCCCGAGCCGGTCAAGCCATCCAGGTTCAGCACACCGGTGCGGGCAAAGGTGCCCGTGCTCAACTCGTCGTTCTCCAGCGGTCCGTTGAAGGCCCAGCGGTGATCGTGCGGATAGAAGTAGTGCGGTGAGACGAATACTCCGAAACCGGTGTCCCTGGCGGTGCCGAGAATCTGTGCAAGGTGTTCCACCACGCCGTTCTCCGTGACGCTCGCACCCAGCACGGCCCAGTTCTTTCCGGTCGGGCTCAGGACATCGTTCTGCGGGTCGATGACGACCACGGCGGTGTCGTCGGGGCGATAGAGCACCGGTAACTCCTGGGATGTGGATCTGGACGGATCGACCGGTCGAACGCTACGCCCAATTGCGCGGCTGCTCGGACAATTCACACCTCTGCCGGCCCTCGACCTCGCGCCGCGCCCGATGCGCGGGTGTTCGGCCAATCCGCGACGAACAAGATCAGCCAGGCGCTGCTGCGTGGTGACTTATGGGTAGGGTCGTCATTGTTGTCAGTTATTAGGAGATCCGGTGCGACCGGGGCCAGCGCCCCAGGTGGGGGATGTTGATCTTTCATGCCCGCACCACAGCGTCCGCTGGCTTCACCCGGGCTCAATGTTGCCTCACCCATAGGGCGAGCGCCGTTGTCCCTGCTCCTGGTCGAGGATGATCGCGGCGACGCGTTGCTCGTCGAGGAACTCATCGAGGAGGCCGGCGCAGGTTTCCAGTTCAATTGGTCGCAGTCGGTCGCCGAAGCCGAACGCGCCGTCGCCGACCGTCGACCCGACTGCATTCTTCTCGACCTGAACCTGCCCGACTCCAACGGCATGGATGCCGTGCACCGGATCGGCAGACTGGACTCGTCCATCCCCATCATCGTGCTCACCGGGCACTCCGATGAGCACTTCGGCGTGAACGCGATGACCTCGGGCGCACAGGATTACCTGGTCAAAGACCGCGTCGACCCGGAAATGCTGCGCCGCGCGGTGCTCTACGCCATCGAGCGCAAGCGGGCCGAGATCGCGACCGTCGACCTGCATGCCAGCCAGATGCGTGCCATGGAGAACGCCCGGCTGGAGCGTGGGCTGCTGCCTTCACCGGTCCTGCTCGACTCCCCCGGGGTCAACATCGTCACCCGATCACGCCCCAGCCGCCAGGACGCCCTGGTGGGCGGTGATTTCTTCGACGTCGTACAGACCCCGAACAGAACCGTGCACATCATGATCGGCGATGTCGCCGGTCACGGCCCCGACGAGGCCGCCCTCGGGGTGGCGCTGCGCATCGGCTGGCGGGCCCTCACATTCGCCGGATTGCGCGGAAACGAAAGAATGCGCGAATTGGACCGCATCCTGGTCAGCGAGCGCCCTCACAAGGGCATCTTCGCCACGTTGTCGAGCGTCGCGCTCGAACCGGACACCGGGGCATTCACCATCCTGCGCGCCGGTCACCCCGGGATGCTGCTGCAGGGCGGGGGCACCGTGGACTGGATCGAGCCCGTCGCAGGTAAGGCACTCGGGCTGGGCGCCACCGAATGGCCGGTCAACGAGTACCAGCTGGCCGAGCATCACGGGCTGCTGCTGCTCACCGACGGACTCTTCGAAGGGCATTCCGGCCCCGGCGAGGAGCGGCTCGGCGAACACGGGCTGCTCGCCATCGCCCGCTCGCTGGCCACGCTGCCCGATGCCCAGTTCGTCGAGGCACTCATCGAACATGCCGAGGCGCGCGCGCAGCAACACGGCGGCCTCACCGACGACATCGCCGTCATCCGAGTGGAGCGGTCGCGGACATGAAACTGACGGTGCAGGGTTGGCAGAACCTGGTGCTCGCGGTCATCGGCACCGCGGTGCTGGCGTGCGCGGTGGCCACGACGATCCTGGTGAGCCAGGCCGACAAGGTGTCCAACCGGCTGCGCGACGGTGTCCAACCGGCTGCGCGACGGTGTCCAGCCGGCCCGCGTCGCGGCCTACCAGCTGCAGGCCGCACTGCGTGACCAGGAGACCGCCGTCCGGGGCTACCTGATCACCGCCGATCGCCGCTTCCTTGACCCGTACAACGACGGCCGCGCCGCCGAGGCCACCGCCGTCGAGGAGATCCGCGACACCATCGCCGAGTATCCGGACCTGCTCGACGACCTCGACAACATCGAGGCCGCGGCCCAGAACTGGCGCGTCGAGTACGCCGATCCCCTGTTGGCCAGCGCCGCGCCGACCCGGGCCACCGAGGAAGCCGGGATCGAAGAGGGCAAGGCCCTCTTCGATCGACTGCGCGCGCTGTTCACCATCCAGAACGACCATCTGAGCGAGGCCAGGAACGCCGGACTGGCCCACCTCGAACAGATCCGGCAGTGGCGCGACGCCACCCTGGTGGCCATGATCCTGGCGTTCGTCACCACCGCGGTGCTGCTGGCGGTGGTCATGCGCGCGGCGGTGAACCGACCGTTGTCGCAACTGGCCGCGTCGTGCCGGCGGATCACCGAGGGCAATTTCGGTGAACGCATCATCCCGAGCGGGCCCAGGGATATCCGCGCGATGGCCACCGATGTCGAGAACATGCGCCAGCGCATCGTCGACGAGCTGGAGATCTCCCGTGCCGCGCGCAGCGCGCTTGACGAACAGGCCGGCGAGTTGCGGCGCTCCAATGCCGAACTGGAGCAGTTTGCCTACGTCGCGTCCCACGACCTTCAGGAACCGCTGCGCAAGGTGGCCTCGTTCTGCCAGCTGCTGGAGAAGCGCTACGGCGACAAACTCGACGAACGTGGAACGGAATACATCGCTTTCGCCGTCGACGGTGCGAAACGGATGCAGATCCTGATCAACGATCTGCTGACCTTCTCCCGGGTCGGTCGGCTCAACGCCACCATCACCGAGGTCGCGCTGGACGCCACCGTCGACGCCGCGATGCACAATCTCAGCAGCACCATCGAGGAGTCCGGCGCCGAGATCGTCCGCCCGAACGAACCGCTGCCCACGATCGACGGCGACCCCACGCTCCTGACCATGGTGTGGCAGAACCTCATCGGCAACGCCGTGAAATTCCATCGCGACGGGGTCACGCCCAGGGTGCTGATCGAGTGCCACGACGGTACCGGCGAGAACGCCGAGAGTTGGGTTTTCACCTTGTCGGACAACGGTATCGGGATCAGCGCCGAGTTCGTCGAGAAGGTATTCGTCATCTTCCAGCGACTGCACGGCCGCGACGCGTATGCGGGCACCGGCATCGGTTTGGCGTTGTGCAAGAAGATCATCGAGCATCACGGCGGCACCATTCACATCGACACCGCCTACACCGACGGCACCCGATTCGTCTTCACCCTGCCCAAGACTCCGGTCACCGAACCCGATCTGGCGCCCGGTAGGGCGCCGGATGCCCAGCTGGAAGGAACCAACCGATGAAGCTACCCGAGGGCCGCGCGATCGACATCCTGCTTGTGGAGGACGACCCGGGTGATGAGCTGATCACACGGGAAGCGTTCGAGCACAACAAGATCAAGAACAATCTTCATGTCGCCCACGACGGCCAGGAGGGGTTGGACTTCCTCTACCGGCGCGGCGAGTACGCCGATGCGCCCCGACCGGATCTGATCCTGCTCGACCTCAACCTGCCCAAGTACGACGGTCGGCAACTACTGGAGCAGATCAAGAACGACGAGAACCTCTGCCACATCCCGATCGTGGTGCTCACGACATCCTCTGCCGAGGAGGACATCCTGCGCAGCTACAAGCTGCACGCCAACGCCTATGTCACCAAACCGGTCGACTTGGACCAATTCATGAGCGCCGTGCGGCAGATCGACGAATTCTTCGTCCAGGTGGTGCGGCTACCGCAGTCGTGACCTGTGACTGGGCGTGATGTGATCCCACTCCAACCGGACGCTGGTGCCGGTCGGCGTGGTGTCGATATCGGCGCGGTCAGTGAGCGCGTGGATCAGCGGTAGCCCGCGCCCGCGCGCCGAATCGACCATGCTCTCGTCCTTGGTCCGCCACACACCTTCGTCGGTGATCGTGACCTGCAAACTGCCGTCACCGGGATGGAATGCGGCGTGCATGTGCATCAGACCGGGCTCCGGCGCGCCGACATAGGCGAATTCGGCGGCATTGGCCAACGCTTCATAGACAGCGAGCAGCACATCGCTCGACTTCTCCGGATCCAGCTGAAAATGATCCCGCAGCCACGCCGCGAACTCCTCCCGCACCTGGGCGGCGAGTTGTGGATCGGCGAGGACGCCGACCTTGGCGAAGCTAGCGGAGGCGCCTTGCTCTGTCATGTCGGACTGCTGGCTACCCGTTCGCCGATTTTTCTAACTCTGCAACGCTGCCAACGCTTCATCCAGCGTGGCGTAGAGGTCGACGATATCGGCGATGCCCACCAATCTCAGCGGTCGGCTGGTCGCAGGCCCGTCGGCCACCACGCTCAGTTTCACCCGAGGCGAGAGGTCACCATGGGCGGCGACCAGGACTCCCATCCCGGCCGACGCCAGAAACTCCACGGCGGTGAAATCGACGACGACCGCCGACGGCGAACTCTGCGCCGCCGCCGCGATGGCCGCTTCCAGCTTCGGAGCCGTCAACATGTCGACCGTTCCGCTCACAGCAACCACGCTGATATCGCCGACACGACGTTCCTCGACCTCGCCGACAGCCGCTGCACGGCTGGGAGTGGGGTCTTGCTGGCTACTCATCGATACCTCCGAACATCTTTACCCACCCGAAGGTGGCAACGGCCAGAGTCTATCCGCACAACACGGGCACACGACGAACCCGGTATCCGCGGTCAGCTGCTGGTACCGGCCAGCGCGCGCAGCCGCCGCGGCCGTCGTCGTCGTTCACACAGGTCAGCGCCGGTGTAGTCCGGCGCAGGTTGGGGTACAGATTCCTCATGCGGACCCCGGCTGCCCTCCTCGCGGCCGTGCTGCTCGTGGCCTGCACGGCCTGTTCGCCGGGCCGCGGAGTGGACCTGGGGCAGGGCTCGGGAAACCTGATCGCCGCCATCGCCGGCGAGCCCGACCAGCTCGATCCTCACAAGACCAGCGCCTACTTCTCGTTCGAGGTGCTGGAGAACGTATTCGACACGCTGGTCGAACCCGATGCCGACCTCAACATGGCACCGGCGTTGGCCGAGTCGTGGGACACCGCGCCCGACCAGCTCAGCTGGACGTTTCACCTGCGTCCCGGAGTCACCTTCCACGACGGCAGCCCGCTGACCGCCGATGATGTCGTGTACTCCTACCGGCGCATCATCGATGAGAAGCTATCCACCGTCGACAAGTTCAGTGCCGTCACCGCCGTCTACGCGATCGACCCCGGTACCGTCCGGATCAGCCTCTCCCGACCCACCCCGAACCTGCTGACCAACCTCGGCGGATTCAAGGGAATGGCGATCGTCTCGCGCCGCAACGTCGAGGACGGCTCGATCGCGACCCACCCGATAGGCACCGGCCCGTTTGCCTTCGCCGGGCGCCAGAGCGGTGACTCGATAACCCTGACGGCCAATCCGGACTTCTGGGGCGGGGCCCCGAAACTGCCCGGTGTCACCTTCCGGTTCATCAGCGAGACCTCGACGGCGCTGGCGGCGCTGCAGGCCGGCGAGGTCGACTGGACCGACGCGGTGCCCCCGCAACGGGTGCCTCAGCTGGAAGGTGACGATTCCCTGCGACTGGCCCGCACCCCCAGTAATGACTACTGGTACTTCGCCCTCAACGCCGCCCGACCGCCGTGGAACGATGTCCGGGTTCGCCAAGCCGTCGCCTACGCCGTGGACCGGCCCTCGATAGTGCAGGCCACCAGTTACGGCACCGCCGAGGCGAACCAGCTGGCGATCCCGCAGGGCAACCCGTGGTTCACCCCCTATGACCGGTACAGCCGCGATATCGACCGGGCCAAGGCATTGCTTGCCGAGGCCGGGGCCGCCCCGCAGCGCATGGACATGTTGGTCACCAGCGAGTATCCGCAGACAGTCACCGCGGCACAGGTGGTCGCCGACAATCTCGAACCGCTCGGCATCACGGTCGACATCCGTACCGTGGACTTCGCGACCTGGCTCGACGAGCAGAACAACGGCAACTTCGACATGCTGATGATGGGTTGGCTGGGCAATATCGACCCCGACGACTTCTACTACGCCCAGCACCACACCGACGGCGCCAACAACGCCCAGAAGTTCTCCGATCCGCGCGTCGACGCCGCACTGGATGCCGGTCGCTCCGAGGTTGATCCGCAGGCACGCAAACGCGATTACGCCACCGCGGCCACCCTGATCGCCGATGGGGTGAGCTACATCTTCCTGTACAACCCCGCCGTACTGCAGGCGTGGACACCGAACCTGCACGGGTATGAGGCGCGCCGGGACAAGGCAATCCGGTTCCGGGACGCGGCACTGGGCGGTGAGCCGTGACGGTCGTGAAATTCCTGGGCCGCCGGCTGGCCTACTCGGCCGTGGTCCTGGTCGGGGTGGTGATCGTGGTATTCACCCTGGTGCACCTGGTTCCCGGCGACCCGGTCCGCATCGCGCTGGGCACCCGCTATACCCCGCAGGCCTACGACGCGCTGCGCGCGGCAAGCGGATTGGACCAGCCCCTGCTCACGCAGTTCTTCCAGTATCTGGGCCGCGCGGCGACCGGCGACCTCGGCGTCAGCTTTCGCAACGGCGCCCCGGTGACCGAGGTCCTGCTGGAACGCCTGCCGGCCACCGTCTCACTGGCACTGGTCGGCATCGTGCTGGCGCTGCTGATCGCTCTGCCCGCGGGCACCTGGGCGGCCCTGCACGAGGGCCGGACGAGTGACGCCCTGGTGCGGGTCACCAGCCAATTCGGCGTGTCCGTACCGGACTTCTGGCTGGGCATCCTGCTGATATCACTGTTCTCCACGACGCTGGGCTGGTTACCGACGTCGGGATACCGGCCGCTGTTGGAGGACCCCGCCGGCTGGTTACGCCACATCATCCTGCCCGGCCTGACGGTGGGAGTGGTGGCGGCGGCGATCATGACCCGCTACATCCGTTCGGCGGTCCTGGAAGTCGCGGCCATGGGCTATGTGCGCACCGCCCGCTCGAAGGGGCTTCCGCCGCGCACGGTGACGTTGCGGCACACCGTGCGCAATGCGCTGGTGCCGATCCTGACCATCACCGGAATTCAGTTGGGCACCATCCTCGGTGGCGTCATCGTCGTCGAAGTGGTGTTCGCCTGGCCCGGTATCGGCAGGCTGGTCTACACCTCGGTGGCCGCCCGCGACTACCCGGTGATCCAGGGCGCTGTCTTGTTGATCGCCGTGTCGTTCCTGGCGATCAATCTGCTGGTGGACCTGTTGTACGCCATCGTCGACCCGAGGATCCGGCTGTCATGAACCGAGTGAACGCCTGGCGGCTGTTGGCCGGTAATCCGGTGACGCTGCTCAGCGCCGCGGTATTGGCGGCGGTCGTGGTGATCAGCGTTGCCGCCCAATGGATCGCGCCGTTCGGCGTCAACGATATCGACGTGCCGCAGGCCCTAAAGCCGCCGAACGGCGCACATTGGTTCGGCACCGACGAGCTGGGTCGCGATGTGCTGTCACGGGTGCTGGTGGCCGTCCAGGCCTCGATGAAGGTCGCGGTGGTCAGCGTCGCGTTCGCTGCCGTCATCGGGGTGGCGGTCGGGGTGATCGCCGGATACCTCGCCGGACGCGAGGGCGGCTGGTTGGACACCGTGCTGATGCGCATCGTCGACGTGATGTTCGCCTTCCCGGTGCTGCTGCTGGCATTGGCCATCGTCGCGGTGCTCGGCCCCGGGATCGGCACCACCATGCTGGCCATCGGGGTCGTCTACACCCCGATCTTCGCGCGGGTGGCGCGCGCCAGCACGCTGTCGGTGCGGGTGGAACCCTATGTGTCCGTGTCGTACACGATGGGCACCGGCGCGCGTTACATCGTGACCCGGCACATCCTGCCGAACATCAGCGGACCGCTGATCGTGCAGACCTCACTGTCGCTGGCGTTCGCGATCCTGGCCGAGGCCGCGCTGTCCTTCCTCGGGTTGGGTATCCAGCCCCCGCAACCCTCACTGGGTCTGATGATCTTCGACGCACAGGGTTTCGTGACGTTGGCCTGGTGGATGGCGGTGTTCCCCGGTCTGGCGATCTTCCTGATCGTGCTGGCGTTCAACCTTCTCGGCGATGGGCTGCGCGATGTGCTGGACCCCAAGCAGCGCACCATGATCGAAGCCCGGCGGGCCAGATGAGCATTCTGACGATCAGTGACCTCTCGGTGCGGATCGGGCGCCGTGACATCGTGCGCGGCGTGTCCTTGACCGTCGATCCCGAACAGACCGTCGGCATCGTCGGCGAGTCCGGATCGGGCAAGTCGATGACGGTGCTGGCGGCCACCGGCCTGCTGGACGCACCGGGCGCGGTGGTACACGGATCGTGTGTTCTTGCCGGAGAACAGGAACTCGTCGGAGCATCGGCCCGGACGCTGCGCGCGGTGCACGGCGGTCGGATCGGTTTCGTCTTCCAGGATCCGGGCACGTCGCTCAATCCGTTGCTGACCGTCGAACGCCAGATCACCGAATCGCTGGAGACACACCGCAGGATGACCCGCCGGGCCGCCCGGCAGCGCGCGCTGGAACTACTCGACGCCGTGGGACTTCCGGACCCGGACAGACGTCTTGAGTCCTATCCGCACCAGCTCTCCGGCGGTCAGCGGCAGCGGGTGATGGTGGCGATCGCGCTGTCCTGCGATCCGGGGCTGCTGATCGCCGACGAACCGACCACCGCCCTCGACGTCACCACCCAGGCCCAGATCATCGACCTGGTCGCCGAACTGCAACGCGACTTCGGCACCGCGGTCATCTGGATCAGCCACGATCTGGGCGTCATCGGGGAGGTGGCCGATACCGTGACCGTGCTGCGCGACGGGAGCATCGTCGAGCAGGGCACGATCGACCAGATCTTCGACGCCCCCGGCCAGGAGTACACCCGCGAACTACTGGCGGCACGCCCGCTGCTCGACGGCACCGGCCCGCCCGCGGCCCCTGCCGACACCGAGGTGCTCCTCGATGTGCGCGGCCTCGACGTGCGCTACGGCGGCGTGCGCGCGGTGGACGATGTGTCGTTCCAGATCCGGCGGGGCACGACGCTGGGACTGGTCGGCGAATCGGGGTCGGGTAAGTCCACGGTGGCGGCCGCGCTGACCGGATTGGTGAAACCCGATGGTGGCAGCGCGATGCTCGACGGCGCCGATGTGCTGGACCGCAAGGCCGACCGACGACGCATCGGCATGGTGTTCCAGGATCCGTTCGCCTCGCTGAATCCCCGGATGGCGGTGGGTGTGTCGATCGCGGAGCCGCTGGTGGTGCATCGACTGGTCGGCGGTCGCGCGCAGCGCCGGGCCCGGGTCGCCGCACTGCTGGAGATGGTGGGGCTGGACCCGGATTTCGCCGGGCGCTATCCGCACGAGCTGTCCGGCGGGCAGCGCCAGCGCATCAGTATCGCCCGCGCACTGGCGGCGGAGCCGGACCTGCTGATCCTCGACGAGGCGACCGCCGCGCTGGATGTGTCGGTACAGGCGACGGTGCTCGAGCTGTTGGCCCGTCTGCAATTCGAGCTGGGGCTGACCTATTTGTTCATCGGGCACGATCTCGCGGTGATCGAGCGGATGAGCCACGACGTGCTGGTGCTGCAGTCCGGTCGGACCGTCGAATATCGCAGTGCGGAGCAGCTTTTCAGCGCACCCGAGCAGGACTACACCCGAGCTCTGTTGGCGGCAGTTCCCCCGGCGCGGCCGAGCCGTTCCTGATCTCGCGCGGCTCGCGGAAATGGCCGAGCTCGGAGGCCAGCAGGGCGATCAGGATGGAGCCCGCCGCAGCAGCGAGCAGGACCGCGAATCCGTAGGGCAACGCCGCCGCACCGATGAGCGGGGCGATGGAGATACCGATGTACATCGCCGTCGAGTACCAGGCCAGGGCCACGCCGGCATATCGGGCGTCGATGACGGCGAGCCGGTATTGGATGGCCACCGAAGCCGCGGTCCCGGCCAGACCAGAGCAGGCGAAGACCGCCGCGGTGGCGACCACCGAGTGATGTGCCGGTATCAGCGTGAGGAAGGCCGCGCACTGGACGGTGAGCACCCCCTGCAGGGTGCGGCGGCTGCCGATACGGTCGGTGAGCCTGCCGCCCAGGACGTTGCCCGCGATACCGGCCATGCCGTACACCAGCAGCAGCACGGCGGTCTTCGAACTGTCACCGCCCGTCGCGTCGTGGGTGATGACCGCACTGAAGATGTAGACCATGTTGAACGCCAACATCATCAACAGCGATGCGGCGGTTGCGAAGACGATGTGCCGGTTGCGCATCACGGCCACCCGGTCGCGCAGGCGCACCCCGTCGCCGAGGGGCACGTCACGCACCACGAGCAGCAGCACCGGGGCCAGCACGGCGGCCAGGCCGGCCAGCAGGGCCAGCGGCAGCCGCCATCCGCCGATATCGGCCAGTGCCGTCCCGATCGGTGATCCGATCGCCATGGCGAGGGTGAATCCCATGCCGACGAAGGCGATCGCACGACCACGCACCGCCGCAGCCACCAGTACGGGTGCGGCGGCGATAGCCGTCGGCACCAGGGCGGCACCACCGAAAGCGGCAACCACCCGGCCGGCGGTGAACACCGCGAAGGTATCGGCCGCGGCGGCCAGGAAGGTGCCGATGGCGATCAGGACCAGTCCGGCCGCCATCACGCGCTGTTGGGGCATGCGGCCGCAGGCGACGGAAACGACGGGCGAGGCGACCGCGACGACGGCGGCGTAGACGGAGATGGCGTACCCGACGGTGCCCGGCCCCACGCCGAGTCCTTCACCGATCTTGGGCAGCAGGCCCGCGATGACGAAGGCGTTGGTGCCGACGATGAACAGGGCCAGCGCGAGCAGCGTCAATCGCACGGTGTTCACCCTGCCCAGACGCGCCGCCACGGTACCTCAGCGTACCGGGCTTTGGGCTACACCGTTTACCGCCGACACTTCATGCCGGGCACAGCACTCACCCTCAGGCCGCCTCCAGCGCCAGCAGGGTCGCCTTGACCGCCGCACCGCCGGCGTACTGGCCGATGGAACCGTCGGTGCGGACCACCCGGTGACACGGGATGACCAGGGGCAGCGGGTTGTGCCCGCAGGCGCTGCCCACCGCCCGCACCGCCTTCGGATTCCCGACGGCGGCGGCGACGTCGGCATAACTCTCCCGTAGGCCGTAGCCGATACGCCGCAGGTGTTCGACCACCTGCCGCCGGAACCCGGCCGTGAGTCGCAGGTCCAGCGGCAGATCGAAGGTGGTCCGGTCGCCGGCCAGATACTGCTCGATCTGCGCGGCCGCATCGTCGAGGCGGGCCGGGGCACGCAGCACCCGCGGGCTGACCTTGGCGGCGAGCCTGCTCAGCTCGGCTTCCTCGGGATCGTGGGCGAGGAACGCGACCCGCACCAACCCGGCCGGTGTCGCGGCGAGCAGCAGGGGTCCGACGGCGGTATCGACGGTGCGGTAGGCGACGTCGAGCGTGCCTGCGTGCTCGGCATCGCGGGCCAACCGGTCGCGCAACCGGCTCAGCGCGCTGTCATCGGCGATCAGCCGATCGAAGATCTCGGTCATGAGGACTCCCTCGGATAGGTGGTGCGCAGGGTCTTGATGCCGTCGGCCGCGGCACGCCGGGCGGCCTCGGCCGAACCGCCCAACAGTTCGGCGATCTCGCCGTAGGGCAGGCCGGCCAGGTAGCGGTAGGCCAGGGTGTGGCGTTGTTTGTCGGGAAGTGCCGCCAGCGCGGCCCACAGGTCGGGGTCGAAACCGTCGATGCGAGCCGTCTCCGGGATCTCGGCTACCGGCGCGGGGGCCCGGGTCCGCGAACGGCCGATATCGATGGCCCGCCGGTGGGCGATCGTCACCAGCCAGGCCTGCACATTGGCGTCGGGATCGAGATCCGGATAGCCGCGCATCGCCGACAGGAACGTCTCAGACCAGGCGTCCTCGGCGTCGATGGGACCGAGGACCGCCCGGCACACCCGCAGCACCATCGGGCCGTACTCGGTCACGATGCTCTCGAAGGGTCGCACGCTCACATTGTGTAGACGTCGGCGGCGGGCGAAACGTGAGATCACCCTCGAGTCACTCTCTTAGTTGTAGTAGCGTCGGTCGACATGACCGCCAACGTCTGGATCCTCGGGGGTTACCAGAGCGACTTCGCCCGCAATGTGCAGCGCGAAGGCGGCGATCTGAGCACGCTGACCGCCGAGGTGGTCCGCGAAACCCTCGCCGCGGCACACACCCGTGCGGCCGATATCGGTGTGATCCATATGGCCAACGCCTTCGGCGAGTTGTTCGCCCATCAGGGCCACCTAGGCGCGATGCCCGCCAGCGTCGAGCCCGATCTCTGGGGTACCCCCGCCACCCGGCACGAGGCGGCCTGCGCATCGGGCAGCGCGGCGGTGCTGGCCGCCATCGCCGATCTCCGATCGGGCGCCTACCCCAGCGCCCTGGTGCTCGGGGTGGAGCTGGAGAAGACGGTCCCCGGTGATATCGCCGCCCGCCACCTCGGCGCCGCCGCCTGGACCGGACACGAGGGCAGTGACGCGACCTTCATGTGGCCGTCGATGTTCTCGCGGGTGGCCGACGAATACGACCGCCGCTACGGCATCGACGACGTCCACCTCGATGCCATCTCCACCCTGAACTACGCCAACGCCCGGTCCAACCCGAACGCCCAGACCCGTTCCTGGCGCGTCGACCCGGAGTCCAACCCCGTCGTCGAGGGACGGATCCGGCGGCTGGACTGCAGCCAGATGACCGACGGTGGCGCGGGCCTGGTGCTGGCATCCGACGAGTACCTGCGTGCCCATCCCGACGTGCACCCGATCGCGGTGATCGCGGGATGGGGGCACCGCACCGTCGGCCTGGGGTTGGCACAGAAGCTGGACCGCTCCGACGACTACGTCTTTCCGCATGTGCGCCTGGCCGTCCAGGACGCCTTCGCCCGCGCCGGGGTCGGTCTCGACATGCTCGACGGGTTCGAGGTACACGACTGCTTCACTCCCAGTGAGTATCTCGCGATCGACCATATCGGCCTGACCGGGCCCGGCGAATCGTGGAAGGCCATCGAGAACGGCGAGATCGCGATCGGCGGCCGGTTGCCCATCAACCCCGGTGGCGGACTGATCGGCGGTGGCCATCCGGTCGGGGCGACCGGCATCCGGATGATCCTCGACGCCGCCCGCCAGGTCTCCGGCACCGCCGGGGAATATCAGGTCGACGGCGCCCGGAGCTTCGGCACCCTGAATTTCGGTGGTAGCACCGCCACCACCATCAGCTTCGTGATCGGCTCTGCCGAGGAGGTTTCGTGAACACGGATGTGGTCGCCAAGTATCTGTCGACATTGCCCGAGGGTGACGATCATCCCTACCGCACCGGGCCCTGGCGGCCGCAGACCTGCGAATGGGACGCCGACGACCTGATCGCGGTGGAGGGCGAGATTCCCACCGATCTGGACGGGGTGTACCTGCGCAATACCGAGAACCCGCTACACCCGGCGTTCAAGGCCTATCACCCCTTCGACGGTGACGGGATGCTGCACATCGTCGGCTTCGGCGACGGTAAGGCGTTCTACCGCAACAGGTTCGTCAAGACCGACGGATTCCTGGCCGAGTACGAAGCCGGTGGGCCACTGTGGCCCGGGATCGCCGAACCCGTCGAGCTGGCCCAGCGCGATCATGGCTGGGGTGCGCGCACCCTGATGAAGGATGCGTCGAGCACCGATGTCACCGTGCACCGCGGGGTGGCGATGACGAGCTTCTACCAGTGCGGCGACCTGTACCGAATCGACCCGCGCACCGGCGACACCCTCGGCAAGCAGGCCTGGGCACCCGCCGGGCTCGGGGTGTCGGCACATCCCAAGGTCGACGATGCCACCGGCGAACTGCTGTTCTTCAACTACGGCAAGGATGCGCCGTACATGCACTACGGGGTGGTCGACGAGACCGACACCCTGGTGCACTACGTCGACGTGGAACTGCCGGGACCACGCCTGCCGCACGATATGGCGTTCACCGAGAACTACGTGATACTGAACGACTTTCCGCTGTTCTGGGACGCCGAGTTCCTCAAGCACAATGCCCATCTCCCCCGGCTGCACCGCGACCTGCCATCGCGGTTCGCGGTGATCCCGCGCCGCGGATCGGAGGTGAAATGGTTCGAGGCCGACACCACCTATGTCCTGCACTTCACCAACGCCTACGAGGACGGCGACGAGATCGTGCTGGACGGCTTCTTCCAGGGTGATCCCGAGCCGGTCTCGGGTATCGACAACGGGATGAATCCGAAGTGGCAGCGCATCTTCCGCGGACTGTCCCTCGACGGGATGCAGACCCGCCTGCATCGCTGGCGGTTCAACCTCGTCACCGGCGCCACCCGCGAGGAGCAGCTGTCCGACAGTCTGACCGAGTTCGGGATGATCAACTCCGGTTACGCCGGTCGCCCGTATCGCTACGCCTACGCCGCCACCGGTAAGCCGGGCTGGTTCCTCTTCGACGGGCTGGTGCGCCACGACCTGCAGACCGGCGCCGAGGAGCACTTCTCGTTCGGCGAGGGTGTGTACGGCAGCGAGACGGCCATGGCACCGCGGGTGGGAAGCCGCGGTGAGGACGACGGCTATCTGGTCACCATCACCACCGATATGACCGCCGACGCGTCGTACTGCCTGGTGTTCGATGCCGCCCGGGTTTCCGACGGACCGGTGTGCAAGCTGCAACTTCCCGAACGGGTCTCCAGCGGAACACATTCCACCTGGGCGCCCGGGTCCGAACTGCGCCGGTTCCGGCCAGAAGGATCTGCGACGGCCCGGTGACCCCGACCCGACTGGCCGCCGGCGATGTCAATGCCGTCGGCCGCATGCTCGGCGTGCTCGCCGACGAGTGGACGCTGTTGATCGTGCAGCAGTCGCTGCTTGGGGCCACCCGGTACGCCGAATTCGCCGCGCGCCTGCCCATCTCACATTCGGTGCTGAGCCGGCGCCTGGCGGCGATGGCCACCGATGATCTGCTCAAACGTGTTCGGTATAAGGACAACCCGCCTCGCTTCGAGTACGCCGCCACCGAACGCGCGCAGAGCCTGTGGCCGGTGCTGACCAGCATCTGGCACTGGGAACGAACCTGGGTGCCCGACCATCCCGAGCCGTTGCCCGCGATTCGGCACACGGTGTGCGGTGCGGCCTGCTCGCCGGCGCTGACGTGCCGCACCTGCCGGCAGCGCGTCACGACCGGCGACCTCACCGCGCACTGGGGACCCAGCGGATCATGGGCACGCTCGATACCCGAGGTCGCCACCCGGCGCCGGTCCCACCGCGACCGCGCCGACGGAGCCTCGGACCTGTTCCCGCACACGATGAGCATCCTCGGCAACCGGTGGGCGTTCGCCATCATGGTGGCCGCCTTCGTCGGGACCACCCGATTCTCCGAGTTCGCCGGGCAACTCGGCGCTCCCCCGGGTTCGCTGGCCGATCGGCTGCAGATCCTGGTGAGCAATGGCGTGCTCGACGGTGACTACCGGCTGACACCGAAGGGGGACGCCGTCCTGCCGATCATCGTCACCGCGCTCGACTGGGCGCAGCGGTGGTTCGTCGCCGTCGAGGGCCCGGCGGTGAATGTGACCCACATCGGCTGCGGCGCAGCCTTTGTCGCAATGTTGACATGTGACCGATGCAACGTCACTCTGCGCGGAAATGACATCGAAAGAGGGTTGGCACTCGACGCACTCGAGTGCTAAATTCGGTGGTGCACAGTGATTGGCTGCCCGCCAGGGTGGTGGGCTCTTGATCGACGAGGAGGTGGATTGCTGTGCTCCGTTTCGATCCGTTCAGTGACCTTGATTCCATGACCCGCAACCTGCTGACCGGTCAGACCGGCTCGGCGCGCACGCCGAGGTTCATGCCGATGGACCTGTGCAAGATCGACGATCACTACGTCCTCACCGCCGACCTGCCCGGCATCGATCCCGGATCGGTGGACATCAGCGTGGACAACGGCACGCTCACGATCTCCGCCCACCGCACGGCCCGCTCCGAGGACTCGGTGCAATGGTTCGCCAACGAGCGCTTCTTCGGCAGCTACCGCAGGCAGCTCTCGCTCGGCGAAGGCATTGACACCGCGGCCATTTCGGCGACCTACGAGAACGGGGTGCTCACCCTGACCATCCCGCTGGCCGAACGCGCGAAGCCGCGCCGGATCGAGATCGCACACAACACCCAGAAATCCGTCGAGGCACCGACCGTCGACGCCGATTAGTTCGCGGCGGTGCGGTCCAATCGGTGGTTCAGATTGGACCGCACCGCCGGCCACTCGATATCCAAGATCGAGTAGACCACGGTGTCCCGGCGCGATCCGTCGGGCAGAAGCTGGTGGCTGCGCAGCACACCATCGAGCTTGGCGCCGAGGCGTTCGATTGCCGCGCGGCTGTCGGCATTCATGAAGTGCGTGCGGAATTCCACTGCCATACAACCGAGCTCGTCGAATGCGTGGGACAGCAACAACAACTTGGTCTCGGTGTTCACCCCGGTGCGCCGCGCGGCGGCCGTGTACCAGGTGGCACCGATCTCCAACCTGCGGTTGGGTTCGTCGATGTTGAGGTAGCTCGTCGACCCCACCAGCGTGCCGTCCAGCCGTCGCACCACGAACGTGCTGCCCCGCGCATCGGCCAGTCTGGTCTGCACCCAGTCCCTGGCCGTCTGCGGTGACGGCGCAGAGGTGAACCAGAGGTCACCGGCATCGGCGACGGCCGCGATCTCGTCGGCGTGTTCGGAGCCCAGCGGCTCCACGACCACCCAACGGGTTCCGGTCAGCACCACCGGCGCCCGGAAACTCATGCGCCCGCCCGTCCCCAGGCCACCACCATGGCCGCCACCGAGAGCAACACCGACACCACGGTGACACCGGCCGCCAGGTACATGCCGTAGCCGACCGCCACCGGATCCTGGACGTACAGGCGGAAGTACCAGGCGATCAACGCGCCGATGATCATCGAAACCGACAGCGCCGCAGCAGAAGCCCACCGCGCGGACAGTCCCCGGGCCGCCATCGCCGCCGCGACCATCAGCAGCGCCGAGAGCAGCAGGATCAGCTGGCCCACCCCGAAACCCGGCGGCGGCACGTCGATGCTGCCGACCTTGCCGCCGATCGCGTTGGCCCGCCCCGCTGCTGTGGTCAACCACGGCAGCCAGGCGCTCACCGCGAGCGCCAGCGCACAGAACGCGACCAGCCAGCCGGGACGCAATCGAGCCATGCGCCACAGATTATCGGGTGGGTCTGCGTAGGGTGAACTGCCATGACGGAACTGCCCGACTGGGCCCGCGAGCTCGACCTCTCCCCGCACCCCGAGGGTGGGTGGTTCCGCGAAACCTGGCGCAGTGACCTCACCATTCCACAGTCGGCGCTGCCTCAGGACTACTCCGGGCCCCGCCGGGCCGGTACCGCGATCCTGTTCCTCCTGATGCCCGGCCAGCAGTCCGCGTGGCACACCGTGCGCAGTGCCGAACTGTGGCTGTACCACCGCGGCAGCCCGTTGGTGCTGGAGGTGGGCCGTGAGCAGCACGACGCCGACAGCGTGGTGCTGGGGCCCGATATCGCCGCCGGTGAGCAGCCGCAGTTCGTGGTGCCACCCGGATACTGGCAACGAGCAACCCCTCGCGACCAGGCGCCGACCCTGGTCAGCTGCGTGGTGGTCCCCGGTTTCGACTTCGCCGATTTCGCGCTCAGTGCGGGGGCAGCGACGACAGATTGAACCCGGCCCCGGTCGGGTCGGCGACCGAGGCCAGCCGGCCATACGGGGTGTCCTCCGCGGCGCGGACGACCGCGCCGCCGTGATCGACGATCAGCTCGATCGTCTTGTCGACATCATCGGCACCGAGGAAGAAGTACCAGCTCGACGGTTCGTCGGCCGCCATGAACGCTGCGCCGTCCATCACGCCGATGCGCGGCTCACCGCCGAAGGTCACCGTGCTGTAGCGGAATTCGTCGCTGTCGGCCTCCACCTGGGTCTGCCACCCGAACACCGTGCGGTAGAAGTCCACGGTCTCCGCGAGATCCCGCGTCGTCACCTGATGCCATACCGGGGCGCCCGCGACACCGGTCGCCTCGAAACCCAGGTGCCCGGTCGGCTGCCAGAGCCCGACCATCCCGCCGGTCACATCGGAGATGACCGCCATCCGGCCCTTGTCCGGGATGTCCATGGCTCCCCCGCAGCTGAACCCACCGGCACCTGTCACCGCCCGCAGCGTGGCGTCGACATCGGCGGTGTGCAGATAGGTGGTCCAACCATCGGGCATATCCCACGTCGGGTCGTTGGGCATCAGCCCGGCAACCTGGACACCGTCGACGTACGCGCTGACATAGCCACCGTATTCGGGTCCGGCGGACTCGAAGGTCCAGCCGAACACCGCACTGTAGAAGCGTTGCGCGCCGTCGATATCGGAGGTCGACAGATCGATCCAGCAGGGGGCACCGAGCGGGTGTGAATTGGTCATGCCCATACCGACCCGGCCCGGCACCGAAACTCATCGCCCGACTGCAGACCCCGGCCGAGAGTGACGCTGTGGTCGCCCGCGGACTCGCCGCGGCAACCACAGCGTCACTCTCGCGGCGAAGCTAGGAGTAGACCTTCTTGAACTGCTCCAGCGAATGCTTGATATCGCTCTTGAGCGCACCGGCCACGATCATGCCGATGGGCCCGAACAGCGCGGGTCCACCCAGATGGATGTCCAGCTGCACCGAGGCGCCGTCGGCGACGGGCTTCACCCGCGCGATGAGCTTGATCTTGACCCCGCCGACACCATCGCCGTTGAGCGTCATCGACTCCGGCGGCTTGTAGTTCACGATGGTCCAGTCGACCCGGTTGTTCATCCCCTTGACCTCGACGATGGACGAGATCTTGGTGCCCTTGTCCAGTGTCTCGGGCAGCTTCGAGCGCCACACGCGGTGGATCGTCAGCCACTCGTCGAATCGGGACAGGTCCGATGCCGCTTCCCAGGCCTGTTCCGGAGACAGCGGAACGTCGATGGAGACCGACAGCTTCGCCATCTACGGCGCCGCCGGCGGCGGTGGCGAACCGGCCGGCGGCTGACCGGACTGCTGATTGGGCGGCACCTGGGGCGGTTGCTCGGCACCGGTCTGTTCGCGGGCGGCCTTCTTCGCCGCCTCCTGCACCTTGTCGACATGCTGGGCGTACTTGCCCTGGGTCTTCTTGTCGACCAGGTCACCGGCCTTCTCGATCACGGTGTCGACCTTGTCGGTGTTCTTCGCCACCAGGCCTTTGATCTTGTCCAAGAAACTCATGCCTCAACCCTAGCGCCACAGCTTCCGTGGTTCACCGGACAATTTGCCCTCCACCCACCAGGCGATCTCGACCAGCGCCGCCCCGACGGCGCCGATCAGCAGACCCATCGAGGTCAGCTGGAGGTTCGACGGGTCGAGGAGGAAGGTCCGCTGGGCCAGTGGCAGCGCGAAGATCACCACATAGGCCAACCCGGACGCCGCCACCAGCGCGACCCGCCACCATTCGTAGGGCCGCGCGACGACGGCCAACACCCACACCGAGGCGACGAGCAGGGTGATCAGGGCGGTCGTCGACGCCTGGGTCTGCTGCTCGGCCGTGGCACCACGCCCCTCGTAGGCGAGCAGATACGACACGAACGTGCTGACCCCGACGATGACACCGGCCGGCAGCGCCGAGGTCATCACCCGGCGCACGAACCCCGGATTGGCCCGCTCATGATTGGGCGCCAGCGACAGGATGAAGGCCGGGATCCCGATGGTGAACCAGGCGGCGATGGTGACGTGGATCGGCTGGAACGGATAGGGCAGTGGATCGGTGCCGAACAGTGCGGAGGTCAGGCCGCCGATACCGACCAGCGCGGCAAGCAGCACCGAGTACACGGTCTTGGTGAGGAACAGGTTGGAAACCCGCTCGATATTTCCGATCACCCTGCGTCCCTCGGCCACCACATAGGGCAGCGTGGCGAACTTGTTGTCCAGCAACACGATCTGGGCCACCGCACGCGAGGCCGAGCTGCCCGAGCCCATCGCCACACCGATATCGGCGTCCTTGAGTGCCAGCACGTCGTTGACGCCG
This sequence comes from Mycobacterium sp. VKM Ac-1816D, assembly GCF_000416385.1. Classification (NCBI taxonomy): domain Bacteria; kingdom Bacillati; phylum Actinomycetota; class Actinomycetes; order Mycobacteriales; family Mycobacteriaceae; genus Mycobacterium; species Mycobacterium sp. VKM Ac-1816D. The sequence continues at coordinate 236,133 of NZ_AOHQ01000136.1, read as the reverse complement.
TCACCGGTCATCGCCACGGTGTGCCCGCGGGACTGCAGTGCGTGCACCATGGCCCGCTTCTGGTCGGGGCGAACCCGCCCGAAGGTGGTGTACCGATCCAGCGCGTCGGCCATCTCCTCGGTCTGCTCGGGTAATCGCCGGGCGTCCAGCGTCTCACCGTGCAGGCCCAGTGTGCCGGCGACGGCGCCGACCGACTTGGCGTTGTCCCCGGAGATCACCTTCACCGTGACCCGCTGCGAGGCAAAATATTCGAGGGTGTCCTTGGCGTCGGGACGCACCCGCTGTTCCAGGATCACCAGCGCGACGGGGGTGACGGTGCCGGGTGCCGCCGGGGCGTCGACCGCGGTGTCGCACGACCCGAGCAGCAGCACCCGCAGCCCCTGCGAACCGATGCGCTCGGCCTCGGCGGCCTCCGGGGATTCCGGGTCGAGCAGGACGTCGGGGGCGCCGATCACCCAGTTACCGTGCTCCCCATAAGAACTACCGCTCCATTTGGTGGCGGATTTGAAGGGGGCGGTGGCGGTGGCGGTCCAGCCGGGCGGATCGGCGTAGGCCTCGGCGATGGCCGCCATGCTGGCGTTGGGTCTGGTGTCGTCGGCGGCCAGCTGGGCCAGCACCGCGGCCGCCTCGGATTCGCCGAAAGACTCCAGATCGCTGACCCGCATCCCGTTCTCGGTCAGGGTGCCGGTCTTGTCCGCACACACCACGTCCACACGGGCCAATCCTTCGATGGCGGGCAGTTCCTGCACCAGGCACTGCCGCCGGCCCAGCCGCACCACGCCCACGGCGAACGCGATCGAGGTCATCAACACCAGGCCCTCCGGGACCATCGGCACCAGCGCCCCGACCATCCGCAGCACCGATTCCCGCCATCCCGCGTCGGTGGTGAACAGCTGGGTGTAGATGATCAACGCACCGGCGGGCACCAGCAGGTAGGTGATGAACTGCAGGATCTTGTTGATACCGCTGCGCAGTTCGGATTTCACCAGGGTGAACTTGCTGGCCTCCTCGGCCAACTGCGCGGCATAGGCCTCGCGGCCCACCTTGGTGGCGCGGTAGGCACCCGTTCCCGCGACGACAAAGCTGCCCGACATCACCTTGTCACCGCGATCCTTGGGCATCGGATCGGCCTCACCGGTCAGCAGCGACTCGTCGACCTCAAGGTTGTTCTCCTCCAACACCTCTCCGTCGACGGTGATCTGGTCCCCTGGACCGACCTCGATGATGTCGTCGAGAACGACCTCACTCGGGGCCACGGCCCGGGTACCGGACTGCCTGCGCACCACCGGTTTGGCCTGCCCGACGATGGCCAGCTTGTCCAGGGTCTGCTTGGCCCGCAGCTCCTGGATGATGCCGATGGCACTGTTGGCCACGATGAGCAGTCCGAACAGCCCGTTGATCAGCGACCCGGTGGCCACCACGATGGCGAACAGCACGCCGAGGATGGCGTTGATGCGGGTGAACACGTTGGCGCGCACGATCTCCGAAACGCTGCGCGCGGCCCGGGTCGGGACGTCGTTGGTCTTTCCGTCGGTAACCCGCTGGGCGACCTCGGCATCGGACAGACCGGTGATCATCGCTGTCACCTGTGCTCCATTCTCTTCGCGCAGGCGCTCATCGCAAGAACACCGCGTCGTCGTAGTACTCCAGCGTCAGCTTCGCGCCGTCGAAGGTGGCCGCAGATATCGTCCCCGGCGGTGCGTTCTCGGTGACGAAGGAGAAGGTGAACACGTCGCCGTCCCAGTGGGTCAGCTCGAAGGAATCCCCCCGCGGACCCATCCCGAGGAACAGCTTGCCGTCCCGCTCGGACACCGTCGCCGGACCCCAGAAGTCGTTGCGGTAGGTACCCACATAGCTCGAAAGCAGCTGCGCCGGAGCGGGATCGGCCGGCGGCGTCTTACCGACCAGCGATCCGACCGGGTCACTCATCGGCAGCATCCGGGCCGAGTACAGGTCATACCAGGGCTCGCGGACCTCACCGAACTGCACCAGATCGGCGAACTGCGCCGTCAGCGCCTCCGGCACGCCCGAGATCGTCCCGTTGGTCAGCGCGATGATCCCGACATCGGCCGAGGGCAGCAGCAGCACGTTGGTGCCCGCCCCGAGCTGGAAGGCACCCGAATGGCTGGCCTCGGTACGGGCGGCGGCGGTGGTACTCAGGTTGAATCCGTAGCCGTAGAACCCCGATCGCATGGCCGGTTCGCTGCCCGGGCTGGACACGATCTGCGGGGTCAGCGCGGGCAGCAGCGACGCCGGCTGCATCAGCGGTCGGCCTTCGGCGAGCACCATCGACATCCAGCGCGCCATATCGTTCACCGAGGAGCTCACCCCACCGGCCGGCGACTGAGCATCGGGGTCCCTGGTGTAGCGCGGTTGGTAATCGCCGGGCGCGACGCGGATGTGCCCGACGGCGCGGTTCTGCCGCCCCTGGTAATCGGAGAACCGGTAGCTCGTCGAGGTCATACCCAGGGGCCCGAATAACGACTCCTGGGCCAGCTGCTCCCACGGTTCGCCGGCGGCCGCGGCAACCGCCTCGGCACCGGCGGTCAACCCGAAATTGGTGTAGGCGTAGGAGATCCGGAACGGATCCAACGGCAGCTGCCGCAGTTTCTCCAACACCGCGCGCCGGTCGTAGCCGATGTCCTCGAGCTGATCGCCGGCGTGGTCGGGCAGCCCGGACCGGTGTGAGAACAGATCACCGATGGTGAGCATGCGGGTGACGGCCGGGTCCGACAGGGCGAACCACGGCAGCTTCTCGGCCACCGGGGTGTCCCATCCGACGGTCTTCGCGTCGACGGCCCGGGCGGTGACGGTGGCACTCACCGGTTTGGACAACGAGGCCAGCTGGAACACCGTGTCGGGATCGACCGCTTCACCCGTGCGGATGTCACGCACCCCGAAACCCTTGGCGTAGACGGTTTTTCCGCCGTGTACCACGGCCACCGCCATACCGGGCACACCGGAGGTCTGCAGCAGCTGTTCGGCGATACCGTCCAGCTTGGCGACGGCGTTGTCCACCGCGTTCTCCGGCAGCGGCATCGCCGGGACCAGCGGCGGCGGAACCGGCGCCCCCGGTGCACCGGGAGCGGCACCGGCAGAGGTCGTGGCGGTCTCCGGAGCACCGACGTCCGTGGCGCAACCGGCCAGCACCAGGACCGCCGCGGCACAGGTCAAGATCAGTCTCACGGCATCAACGCTATCGGGTCAGCCACGCCACCATGTTTGATTCTCGGGCGACCGGGCCGGGTCCGCGGACACCTGCTCCCCCGGGCGCGGGGTCGCCACCGCGACTCCCTCGGCGGCCGCCGCGGCGAGCATCCGCTCCACCGGCTCCGACCAAGGGTGCGGCGCCAGCCGGAAGGTCGCCCAGTGGATCGGCACCAGCAGCCCCGTATCGCTGACATCGCGGTGCGCCCGCACCGCCTCCTCGGGATTCATGTGGATATCGGGCCAGCCCGGGTGATAGGCGCCGATCGGCATCAGCGTCAGGTCGAACGGCCCGTAGGAGTCGCCGATCCCGGCGAATCCCTCGGTATAGCCGGTGTCACCGCCGAAGAACACCCGATGCCGAGGTCCGATGAGCGACCACGACGACCACAGCGTCACGTTGCGGGTGAGAAACCGCCCGGAGAAGTGCCGGGCCGGGGTGCATACGATGGTCAGCGAACCCAGCTGTGCGCTCTGGTCCCAGTCCAGTTCGACGATGCGCGCCGCCGGGATCCCCCAGGTCCGCAGGTGGGCGCCGATACCCAGCGGCACGTAGAACTTCGCACGCTGGCTGCGGGCCAGCGCCGTGATGGTGTCGGTGTCGAGGTGGTCATAGTGGTCGTGGCTGATGATCACCGCATCGATCGCGGGCAGCTCGTCGATATCTGCGGGCACCGGATGCAGCCGCTGCGGACCGATCACCCGCGACGGCGAACAACGCTGACTCCACACCGGATCGGCCAGCACCCGATAGCCGTCGACCTCGATCATCACCGAGGAGTGCCCGTACCAGGTCGCGGCCAGGTCGGCCGGTGCGATATCCGGCGCCGGGCGGACCAGCGGGATCTCCCGCGGCGGGTGCTGCTGCCTGCCGCCGGCGAGGAGGTCGCGCACCAGCGCGAACTGGTCTTCCCGGCTCAGCTGCACCTCCGAGGCCGGTTCGCGGTTGACGAAGACACCGTCACGCCAGTTCGGAGACCGTTTCGCGGTGGCCCCGATATCGGCGGCGCCCAGCGCGGCGGGCGTGCCCTGCACGGCACGCAGCAGCCAGCCGCCCGCGGCCACCGCTGCGGTTCCACCAAGCACCCGGGCCGCCGCGCCGAACATCAGGCGCCTTGGAACTTCGGTGCGCGCTTCTCGATGCGGGCGACCTGCGCCTCGATGACGTCCGGGCTCGCCCACGCCTTGTCGAAGCCCTCCTTGTGGGCCGGCCACGGTTCCTCGTAGGCACCGTCATCGTTGAGCACGCGCTTGGAGTGCGCCACCGACAGCGGGGCGTATCCGGCGATCTCGACGGCCCAGCTCTGCGCGTCGGCCAGATCGCCAAGCCGGTTGACCATGCCGGTCTGCACAGCGGTGTCCAGATCCAGGCGTTCGGCGGCGATCAGCATCGCCCGCGCCCGACCATGCCCGACCAGCGACACCAGCCGGCGGATCGACCAGTTGTCCAGCGCCAGGCCGTACTTGGCGATCGGGAACTGGAAGAAGGTGCCCGCTACCGCGACCCGCAGATCGCAGATCATCGACAGGATGACGCCGGCCCCGATGGCCGGGCCGTTGAGGGCGGCGATGATCGGCAGCGGGCTGGCGTCGATGGCCAGGTTGAGGTCTCTGGCCTTGTCCGGTAGTTCCTTGGCCACCCCTTCGGCATCGGACAGATCGGCGCCCGCGCTGAACACGGTGCCCTGCCCGGTGAGCACGATCGCCCGCACTCCGCTGGACGCGGCGTCCTGGCTGGCCTTCTCGATCTCCTCGCGCAGGCCGTCGACCAGTGCGGCGTTCAGCGCGTTGCGGCGCTCGGGCCGCTGCATCTCCAGGGTGAGGACGTTGCCGTCCCGGGTCACTCCAATCATGGGGCCAGCCTATTAGCCTTCTCGTGTGAGCAGTGCGCTGGCACTACGTGATGCCGTCCTGGACGAGGGTTCCTTCCGCAGCTGGGATACCGCCCCGCTGCAGGTGGCGACCTCCGAGCAGTACCGGGCCGAGTTGGCCGCCGCGGCCGAGAAGTCCGGGCTCGACGAGTCCGTGCTGACCGGTGAGGGCACCGTGTTCGGGCGTCGGGTGGCCGTGCTGGCCTGCGAGTTCGATTTCCTGGCCGGATCCATCGGGGTGGCCGCAGCCGAGCGGATCACCGCCGCGATCACCCGCGCGACGGCCGAGCGGCTGCCGCTGGTCGCCTCGCCGGCCTCGGGCGGCACCCGTATGCAAGAGGGCACCGTCGCCTTTTTGCAGATGGTCAAGATCGCCGCCGCGGTGCAGCTGCACAAGCGCGAGCACCTGCCCTACATCGTCTACCTGCGTCACCCCACCACCGGCGGGGTGTTCGCGTCCTGGGGTTCGCTCGGCCACGTCACCGCCGCCGAGCCGGGCGCGCTGATCGGGTTCCTCGGGCCGCGGGTCTACGAGCATCTGTACGGCGAGAAGTTCCCCGAGGGGGTGCAGACCGCCGAGAACCTCTACCGGCACGGGGTCATCGACGGGGTGGTGGCGCTGCCACAGCTGCGGTCGGTGCTCGACCGCACGCTGGCGGTGCTGTGCGATCCGCCGGGCCCGGCGCCCGCGGTGCCCGCGGCCGATCCGATTCCCGATACCGCGGCCTGGGATTCGGTGCTGACATCTCGGCGCCCGGACCGGCCGGGGTCGGAGTTCGTGCTGCGGCACGGCACCACCGATCCCGTGCAGCTCTCCGGTACCGCGACGCAGATGCTGCTGGCGTTGGCCAGGTTCGGCGGCCAGCCGGCGGTGGTGCTCGGTCAGCGCCGGCTCGGGATGCTCGGCCCGGAGGCGCTGCGTGAGGCACGGCGCGGGATGGCGCTGGCGGCGGGGCTGCGGTTACCGCTGGTCTCGATCATCGACACCGCGGGGCCGGCGCTGTCGGCCGAGGCCGAGCAGGAGGGGCTGGCCGGTGAGATCGCGCGGTGTCTCGCCGAATTGGTGACGCTGGAGGTGCCGACGGTATCGGTGCTGCTCGGTCAGGGCAGCGGCGGCCCGGCGTTGGCGATGGTGCCCGCCGACCGGGTCCTGGCCGCCCAGCACGGCTGGCTGGCGCCGCTGCCGCCAGAGGGGGCCAGCGCCATCGTCTACCGCGATACCGAACACGCACCGGCACTGTCCGCCGCGCAAGGCATCCGGTCTGCCGATCTGCTGCGCAACGGCATCGTGGATGCGATCGTCGCCGAGCACCCGGATGCCGCCGACGAACCCCGCGCCTTCACCGAACGGCTCTCGGCGACCATCGCCGTCGAGCTACACCGGCTGCGGACGATGTCCGATCTGGAACGGGTCGGCACCCGGCTGCACCGCTACCGCAGGATCGGGCTGTAGGACCGGCAGCCGGATCACGAAAGCCGTTGCGCCGGGCTCGGACCGGGCAGTGATGGAACCGCCGTGCGCCTCGATGATCGAGGCCGCGATCGACAGTCCCAGTCCGAAACTGCCGGCGTCGCGGGCTCGGGACTTGTCGGCGCGGACGAACCGCTCGAACAGGTGCCCCAACAGCTCGGCGGGGATGCCCGGCCCGTCGTCGGCGACGGACAGCTCCGCATGCCCGTCCGTCACGACGATCCCGGCTGTCACCGAGGTCCCGTCCGGGGTGTGCACCCGGGCGTTGTGGAGCAGGTTGGACAATGTCTGATGCAGCCGCGCGCGGTCGCCCCGCACCCACACCGGATGTCCCGGCAGCTCCAGGTGCCACCGGTGCTGCGGCGCCGACACCGTGATGTCATTGACGGCATCGGCCAGTAGTTCGGTCAGGTCGACGGCGGCAATGTCGAGGTCCTGCCCCTCGTCCAGGCGGGCCAGCAACAGCAGATCGGCGACGAGGGAGTTCATCCGGCGCGTCTCGGATTCGATTCTGGCCAGCGAATATTCGGTGGTCTCGGGCAGCACGGCGGCATCCTGGCGGGTGAGTTCGGCGTAACCGTGGATCGCTGCCAGCGGGGTGCGCAACTCATGGCTCGCGTCGGTGATGAACTGGCGCATCCGCCGGTCGGAGGCGGCGACGTCGGACAGCGCACCCTCGACATGGTCGAGCAGCCGGTTCAGCGTGTGCCCGACGAGGCCGACCTCGGTGCGCGGGTCGGTGTCGCCGACCGGCACGCGCGGGGTGATGGTGTGGTTGTCGCGGTCCAAGGGCAGCGCCGCCACCTCGGCGGCCGTCGCCGACACCCGGTGCAACGGGCGCAGCGCGAACCGGACGATGGCCAGCGTGCTCAGGGCGGTGACCACCAGTGCCAGCAGGGTCAGACCGGACACGACGGCGGTCTCGCGCATCATCGCCTCCCACGCCGGGGTGCGCGACACCCCGGTGACCAGCATCTCGCCGTCCTCACCGAGCTGGCCGACCATCCGGTACCAGCCCAGACCGGGCAGTTCCACGGTGCGAATCTCGCCGTCGGCCCACGGGATCCGGGCAATCGTCGATACCGCTTCCGGCGGGGCGGGCACGGCATCATCGGGCAGGAAATGGGCCGAATCGACGACCTGCCCGCCCTGGATGAGCGCCACCACGTTGCCCTGCGCCTGCCCGATCAGGTTCACCAGGGGTTTCATCTCCCCCGGTCCCGGCAGTTGCCCATCGGCGCCGGGGGTCGCGCGGTATTTCACCACCGAGGTGACGCATCCCTGCAGCGCGCCGGCCAACTGGGTGTCGATGATGCCGAGCACCGAGGACCGCAGCGTGAGGACCGACATGGCACCGATGGTCGCCACCGCGAGCATGACCATCAGCGAGAGCCCCACGACAAGCTGCTTGAGCAGGGTCCAGCTGCGCCACATCCGCCTCACGGCGCGGCCCGCAGCAGGTAGCCCACACCGCGGACGGTGTGGATCATCGGTTCCCGGTCGGTATCGACCTTCTTGCGCAGATACGACACGTAAAGGTCGACGATGCTGGTCTTTCCGCCGAAGTCGTAATCCCACACCCGTTGCAGAATTTCCATGCGGCTCAGCGCCTTTCGCGGGTTACGCATCATGAACCGCAGCAGGTCGAATTCGGTGGAGGTCAATGCGATCGGTTCACCACCGCGGGTCACCTCTCGGCTGGCGGCGTCCAGACAGAGGTCCCCGACGGTGAGCAGCTCCTCCTCGGCGGGCGTCAGATAGGCGGTGCGGCGCAACAATCCGCGCAGCCGGGCGACCAGTTCTTCCAGCGAGAACGGTTTGGTCATGTAGTCGTCACCGCCCGCGGTCAGCCCGGTGACGCGATCGGCGACCGAATCACGTGCGGTGAGGAACAGCGTCGGGGTGTAGGTTCCGGATTCGCGGATCTTCGCCAGCACACCGAGGCCGTCCAGGTCGGGCAGCATGATGTCCAGAACAAGCAGGTCCGGGGTGTTGGCGCGGTACTTCTCGACCGCCTCGGCGGCATCGTGGGCGACGTCGATCTCCCAGCCCTCGTACTTCAGCGCCATCCGGATCAGATTGGTCAGGGCGCGTTCGTCGTCGACGAGCAGCACCCGGATCGGGGACCCGTCGGGGCGGTACATCTTCGGTAGCTGGCCGAGGATGGCACGCCGCGGTCCCTGGTCGTCGACTGGTGCGGTGCTCACGGCTCCATTGTTGCCGCAGTTCACAGCGAAAGATCATGTGAATCGTCTATGAGAGTGACGGTCGCGGCTCGATCAGCCAGAAGACTCGGGGGCATACCGAACCGGCAATCCACCGAAAGGGGCGGACCCCGTGTCCATCTCGAAGTCCACCGTCACGACGCCTGCCACCACGGCAGTCGATGATCGCCTGTCCGCCAACGCCCCGATCGTGCTCGGCGTGTTCCGCATCCTGGTCGCGCTCATGTTCGCCATGCACGGCACGATGAAACTGTTCGGTTTCCCCAGCGGGTCGCCCGCGGTGCTGGGAGCCTGGCCCAACTGGTGGGCCGGCGTGCTGGAGATCGTGCTCGGACTGTTGATCGCCGTCGGATTCTTCACCCGCGCGGCGGCGTTCGTCGCCTCCGGAATGATGGCCGTCGCATACTTCTGGATGCACTTCCCGGAAGCGTTCTGGCCCATCGACAATGGCGGCGAGAGCGCCGCACTGTACAGCTTCATCTTCGCGCTGTTGGTGTTCACCGGCCCGGGAGCGCTGTCGATCAACCGCAGGTAGGTAGCCCCCAATTTCCGGTACGTGCGTGCCAACATCTGGATCCATGACCACTTCGACAGTCGATGGCGTTGCACGCATGCAGGATCCGCTGACCGCCCGGGCCCCAATGGCCCTCGGCGTGTTCCGGATCCTCGTCGGTCTGATGTACGCCATGCACGGCACGGTCAAACTGTTCGCCTTCCCCGACGGGCCGACGGTCACCTTCGGCGCCTGGCCGAGTTGGTGGGCGGCGGTGCTGGAAGTGGTGTTCGGCCTGCTCATCGCAGTCGGATTCGCCACCAGGGTGTCGGCGTTCATCTCCTCCGGCGTGATGGCCGTCGCCTACTTCTGGAAGCACTTCCCGGACGGTTTCTGGCCCATCGCCAACGACGGCGAGACCGCGGCGCTGTACAGCTTCATCTTTGCGCTGCTGGTGTTCACCGGCCCGGGGGCACTGGCACTGCGGCGTCAGCGCTGACCGGGGGTCAGACCTCGATCGGCGGGTTCAGACGCTCCATCGTGTACTGCCGGTCCCGCCGGGCCGCCCATGAGCTGGCGGCCAGTGCGGCGACCAGCAGCCCACCGAGCACCGCGATGGCGATCCACATCCGGTGATCGACCCCGCCGGCGATGGTCTGCCGCAACCCGTTCACCGCGTAGGTCATCGGGTCGAACGGGTGCAGGATCTGGAACGGTTTGGCGGTGGTCTCCACCGGATATATGCCGCCGGCCGACACCAGTTGCAGCATCAGGAAAGCCAGCGTCACCACGCGTCCCACCGATACCCCGAAGACGGCATTGAAGGCCTGGATGACCGCGAGGAAGGTGGCCCCGATCAACAGCAGGAACGCCACCGTGGCCAAGGGGTGTTTGGCCTGCAGCCCGACGCCGAAATGCACCACCACGTACATCACCGCCACCTGGCACACCACGATCAGCAAGGCGGGCCAGTAGGAGGCCAGCGCCACCCGCAGGGCGCCGAGCCCGTGCACGACGGGCCGTGACTGTATCGGCTTGAGCAGCATCCAGATGATCAGCGCCCCGATGAACAGGGCCAGTGGCAGGAAGAACGGCGCGAACCCCGTGCCGAAGGTGGCCGCCGGATTGTCGGTGCGCAGGTCCAGCGCCACGGGGGTGGCGATCGTGCGCGCCACGTCGGTGCGCTGTTGCGGAGTCCAGGACGGCACTTGGGCCGAGCCCTCTTTGAGCTTGCTCGCCAATTCCGCACTGCCGTCGGCGAGTTTCTGCGTGCCGTCGGCGAGTTGGTCGGCACCGTCGGTGAGCTGGCGCCCACCGGCGGCGAGCTGGACCAGTCCACTGTTGAGCTGGTGGGCACCATTGTTCAATTGGTCGACACCGTCGCGCAGTTGGGCCACGTCATCACGCAATCCACCATTGAGCGCACGGGTGATGAACACCCGCAGCTTGCTGTTCGGGTCGCCGAGTTCGCCTTCCAACCGGGATGCGCTGTCGCGCAACTTGAGTAGGCCGTCATCGGTTGCGGGATCGATTCCGTTGGCGCGCAGCAGTCGCTGCGCACCGGCCAGGACGTCACCGGCATGCCGCACCGTTGGGTCCGGGTTGGTCTGCAGGAGGCCGAGGGCCTGGTCGACGATCGCCGCGGCCTGCGCCTGATCGATATTCAGCGCTGCCACCCGATCGGTGGTGGAGCGCACCGCCAAACTGAGCCGCTGGGCGAGCAGGCCCACCTCGTTGGGGTCGAGTTGCAGCCCGTGGACACGATCCAGCATCTCCAACAGCGGGCCGGTCGCCGAATCCACCCGGGAGGCCAGCTGTTGGGTGCCCGCCATCAGTTGTGCCGACCCGTCGCGCGCGGTGACCAGACCGGTGGTCAGCTCGCCGGCCCCGGTAGCCAACCGTTGAGCACCGTTGTTGGCCTGGGCATTACCACTCGCCAACTGTTGGGCACCGTCGGCGGCCTGCACCAGACCGGCTCCGGCATCGGTCAAGCCCGTCAGCACCGTGCCCACCGTCTGCTGACCGATGCTGGCGTTGACCTGGTTGATGACCTCGCGGGCGGCGTTCTGCCCGATGATCGAGCCCAGGTAGTTGTTGGCGTCGTTGAAGGCGAAGTCGATCTGGGCCTGCTGCGGTGAGCCGCCCGAGGGTGAGGCGATATCGGCGCTGAAATCCTCGGGCAGGGTGACGGTGAAGTAGTACCTGCCGCTGCGCAGCCCGTCGGCGGCCTCATCGGCCGAAACCTCGTGCAGCTGCAGCTGTCCGGAGCTGATCAGAGCGTCGGCGACCTGTCTGCCCGCGTCCAGTGGCTTACCGTCGACCTCGGTGCCGGTGTCCTCGTTGACCAGCGCCACGGGCACCTTGTTGACGGCATCGAACGGATTCCAGAAGGCCCACAGGTACATCGCCCCGTAGAGCAGTGGCATCAGCACCACCGTTACCAACGCGATCCGCGGCATCGCCCCGCGGGAGAAGCGCTTCAGGTCCGTGCCCAGCGACATTCCGGCAAGCATCGTCACTCACTCACTTTCAGCTCGGCTTTGGCGCCGGGAACGGGATTGGCGGATGCGGTGATCACCGTCTGGTTCTCCCCCAGCGCGATCAGCCGGTCCAACACCACCGCGCGGTTGTTGTCGTCGGTGATGCCGTCGAGGTCACCGACCACCAGCAGCGGCGGGGTGCCGGTATTGGCCAGCGCGATGCGCAGCAGAACCTGGTTGAGCTCGCCTACCTGGTCGAAATAGGCATCCATATCGGGCAGCGGCACATCCCCGAATGTCGTCGCGCAGAGGGCACTGAGATCGGATGCTCCGGCCTTCCCGATGAACCGATACCAGGGGGCGTCCCAGCGCTGCTGTTCGGTGATCAGATCGGCGACGGTGACCGACTCGGCGATCTTGTCCAGCGCGTCGATATTGGCCAGCGCCGAAACGTCGAAGATCTTGCGGGCGTCGCTGTGCCCGAAGACGGTGATGGTGCCCGACTGCGCCCGCATCCGCCCGGCCAGCGTCAACAGCAGGGCGGTGCGACCGGTACCGGCCGGATGGATCAGGGCCGTCACGCCACCGGCGTCGATGTCCAGGTCGACCGGGCCATAGACCGGACCCCATGGGCCCTTGACCCGTATTGCTCTGGCGACGACGGCCGGTTCTGGATCTGCCACCGACCAATCTCAGCACACACCTCAGCTCAGGTGCAGATACCCGCCGAACATCTCCAGCAGTTGTGCTGTCCGCCACCAGATGAGCACGCCGAACAGCACCAGGAGCCCGCCCGCCACCGCGGCCTGCACCGCGTTTCGTTGCGCGCGCGGTGCGTAGACGAAGCCGGCGGCCACCAGGCCACCGGCGATCAGACCGCCGAGGTGGCCTTGCCAGCTGATGGCACCGGCGCCGATCAGCGGGGCCGCGAAGGTGAACACCACGTTGAGCACGATCAGCCCGATGACCCATTTGACGTCGAGGTTGAGCTTGCGCGACACCACGAAGATCGCACCGAACAGCCCGAACACCGCACCCGATGCGCCCGCCGTGGCGGTGTTCAGCGGGGAGATCAGGTACACCAGCACCGACCCGCCGAGCGCGCTCAGCCCGTAGAGCGCGCTGAACCGCAGCCGGCCGAGAAGGCGCTCCAGCGACGGGCCGATGACATACAGGGCGTACATGTTGAACAGGATGTGGGCGATCCCGTAGTGCAGGAACGCCGAGGTGATCAGCCGGTAGAACTGGCCGTCGGCCACCGCGGGAGGCCACAGCGGCAGCTCGTTCTCCAACCGCCCCGACGCCATCTGCAGGACGAACATGACGATGTTGATCGCGATGAGTGCGTAGGTGATCACCGGGGTGTCACCGGCGACCTTGCCACCGAACCGTCCCTGCACGGGCCGCACGGTCGCCGCGCCGGCCGCCACGCATTCCGGGCACTGGTGACCCACCGCGGCCGACTGCATGCAGTCCCCGCAGATGTAGCGGCCGCAGCGGGTGCAGGAGACATAGGTCGGGCGGCCGGGATGGCGGTAGCAGGCCGGGGCCGGCGGTGGCGGCGGCTGCTGCGGGTACGTCATGTCCCCCATCATTCCCGATGCGCTACAGCCCCAGGATCTGCACACTCTCCTCGCGCATCTGCACCTTACGGATCTTGCCGGTGACCGTCATCGGGAACTCCTCGACCAGATGCACATAGCGCGGGATCTTGTAGTGCGCCAGCCGGCCCTCGGCGAACGTCCGCAGCGCCGCGGCATCGAGGGGGTGCGCCCCCGGCTTCATCTTGATCCAGGCGCAGATCTCCTCGCCGTACCGCGCGTCCGGGACACCGATCACCTGGGCGTCCTCGATGCCGGGGTGGGTGTAGAGGAATTCCTCGATCTCGCGCGGGTAGATGTTCTCGCCACCGCGGATCACCATGTCCTTGATCCGGCCGACGATGGTGCAGTAGCCGTCCTCGCGCATCACCGCCAGGTCGCCGGTGTGCATCCAGCCATCCTCGTCGATCGCCTCGGCGGTCTTGTCGGGATCGTCCCAGTACCCGAGCATCACCGAGTAGCCACGGGTGCAGAACTCGCCGGGGTGCCCGCGTTCGACGATTTCGCCGGTGTTCGGGTCGACGATCTTCACCTCGACATGGGGGTGCGCCCGGCCGATGGTGGCGGTGCGGCGCTCCAGGTCGTCATCGTGCAAGGTCTGGCACGACACCGGCGAGGTCTCGGTCATGCCATAGGCGATGGCCACCTCGGCCATGTGCATCTCGTTGATGCAACGCTTCATCACCTCGACCGGACACACCGCGCCGGCCATGATCCCGGTGCGCAGGCTCGACAGGTCACGGTCGGCGAAGCTCGGGTGGTTCTGCATGGCGATGAACATGGTCGGCACGCCGTACACGCCCGTACAGCGCTCGGCCTCAACGGCTTCCAGGGTCAATCCGGGATCGAACCCGGGCGCCGGGATGACCATGGTGACGCCGTGGGTGGTGCAGCCGAGATTGCCCATCACCATGCCGAAGCAGTGGTAGAACGGCACCGGTATGCAGAGCCGATCGCCGGGGGTGAAGTTGATGCCCTCGGTGACGAAGAAGCCGTTGTTCAGGATGTTGCGGTGCGACAGCGTCGCACCCTTCGGGAAACCCGTTGTGCCCGAGGTGTATTGGATATTGATCGGGTCGGTGTTGGACAACGTCGCTTGGCGTTCGGCCAGCCGGCCTGCGGGTACCGCGTCGTCGCGCAGAGCCTCCCAGTCGCCGGTGCCCAGGAAGATCACCTCGCTCAACGAGGGCGCCTCCTTGCGCACCTCGGCAACCATCCCGACGTAGTTGCTGGTCTTGAACTCGGTTGCCGAGATCAGCATCCGCACTTGCGCCTGGTTGAGCACATAGGCCAATTCGTGTGTGCGGTAGGCCGGATTGATATTGACCAGGATGGCACCGATCTTGGCGGTCGCGTACTGGACGATGGTCCACTCGGATCTGTTCGGAGACCAGATCCCTACGCGGTCGCCCTTGGCGATACCCCTGCCGAGCAAACCCCGCGCGATGATATCGACCTCATCGTCGAGTTCGCGGTAGGTCCACCGCTTTCCCTGCGCCACATCGACAAGTGCCTCGATATCGGGGTGCGCAGCGACCGTGCGGGCGAAGTTGGCACCGATGGTCTCTTCGATCAGAGGGGTCGTGGTGGGCCCCGCGTCATAGCTTTTCATCTGTTCACCCACCTATGTCCCGTCGCTTCGCTCGCCCAGGAGATCCTCGTAGCGGTGTTCGGTCTCGATCTGCTTACCCGACTTGTGTGCCTCATCCTCGCGCCTGCGCAGTTCGACGCGCCGGATCTTGCCGGAAATGGTCTTGGGTAACTCGAAGAACTCGACGCGACGCACCTTCAGGTAGGGCGCCAGATGGTCGCGGGCGTATTCCATGATGCCCTTGGCCGTCTCGGCATCGGCCGGCCATCCTTGGGCCAGCGCGACATAGGCTTTCGGCACGGCCAGCCGGGTCTCGTGCGGCTGCGGGACGATGGCGGCCTCCACCACGGCGGGGTGCTCGATCAGCACACTTTCCAGTTCGAACGGCGACACCTTGTAGTCGCTGGATTTGAAGACGTCGTCCGTGCGCCCGATATAGGTGATGTATCCGTCGGCGTCACGGCTGGCCACATCGCCGGTGTGGTAGTAGCTGTCGGCCATCACCGCCGCGTTGCGTTTCGGGTCGTCGAGGTAGCCGGTCATCAGATTCAGCGGCCTGGCAACGAGATCCAGACAGATCTCGCCCTCGTCGGCCTGATCACCGGTCAGCGGATCGACCAGTACCACCGGCACACCGGGCATCGGGCGGCCCATCGAACCGGGCTTGACCGGCTGGCCGGGGGTGTTGCCGATCTGCAGGGTGGTCTCGGTCTGCCCGAAGCCGTCCCGGATGGTCAGTCCCCACGCCCGCTCGACGGCGCCGATGACTTCGGGGTTCAGCGGCTCGCCGGCGCCGAGGATCTCGCGCAGGCCGTCGGGCTTGGGCCCCAGATCGGCCTGGATGAGCATCCGCCATACCGTCGGGGGCGCGCAGAACGTGTTGACGCCGGCCCGACGGATCTGGTGCAGCAACTCGGCGGCATCGAAGCGGCTGTAGTTGTAGACGAAGATCGTCGCCTCGGCGATCCACGGCGCGAAGAAGCAGCTCCAGGCGTGCTTGGCCCAGCCCGGTGAGCTGATGGCCAGATGGACGTCACCGGGTGTGACGCCGATCCACGCCATCGTCGACATGTGCCCCACCGGGTAGGACACCTGCGAGTGCTCGACCAGCTTGGGCTTGCTGGTGGTGCCGGAGGTGAAGTAGATGAGCAGCGGGTCACCCGTCGTGGTCACCGCCTCGAAGGTCTGCGGGGTCACCGCGTAGGCGTCGGTGTAGGAGTGCCAGCCGTCCACCTGCCCGATGCTGATCCGCGTGTACTCCCCCGGCACCGCATCGAACTTGCCCGCGTCAGCGGCGTTGGCGATGACGTACTGGGCCGCGCCGCGGGTGATGCGATCGGCCAGATCCTCGGGGCCCAGCGCGCCGGTGGTCGGCATGATCACCGCGCCGAGTTTCGCGACCGCGAGCATGGCCTCCCACAGTTCGACCTGGTTACCGAGCATCAGGATGACGCGGTCACCCTTACCGACGCCCAGGCTCTTGAGCCAGGTCGCGACGCGGTCGGAACGCTGTGCCATCTCGGCGAAGCTGACCTTCGTCTCGGTGCCGTCCTGCTCGACGATCCACAGCGCCGGGCGTGTGTTGTCGCGCGCGATGACATCGAACCAGTCGATGGCCCAGTTGAACGTGCCCTCGATATGCGGCCATTCGAAGGTGCCGACAGCCTTGTCGTAGTCGCTGATCACGGCCACCAACTGGTCGCGGGCGGCCCGATAACGCTCGGTGTTGATGCTCATGGGCACTAGGATCTAGGTCACACTTGTCCGCCCGCTACCCCCGGAAGAGGGGAACCCGTGTCGTCCCTGTTGCGTCCCCGCGACACCGACGCCGTGCGCGCCGCGCTCCGCCGGGTCGCCGCCGAGGGTGATGTACCGGTGCTGTTCGGCGGTGAGGTGCACGAGGACGCGCTGTTGCTGAGCGAGTTCGTCGGCACCCGGACCGCCGGGCTGCGGGGGCTGGTGGTGCGGTCCAATTCCGGTCTGGGCGGGGCGACCATGGTGGCCGGACGGCCGCTGGCGGTCTCGGACTACCGCAACGCCGCGTCGATCACCCATGACTACGACGCCCCGGTGCTGAGCGAGGGCATCCGGTCGGTGCTCGCCGTGCCCGTCGTGGTCGACGGCTCTGCCCGCGCGATCCTGTACGGCGCGTACCGCTCGGGGGCACCGTTCGGCGGGTTGGCCGCGGACCTGATGGTGGGGTCGGCGCGTCGCCTGGCCCAGGAATTGCGGGTGCGCGACGAGGTGGACCGCCGGATGCGACTACTGGAAGCGCGGATGACCGGCGCGGCGAATCCGGAGACCATCCGCGAGGTGTATGCCGGACTGCGCACGCTGGCCGCTGGCGCCGACACCGATACCGCCGCCGAACTGCACCGGTTGGCCGAACTACTGTCCGCACCCGCGGCGTCGGAGTTCCATCTGAGTCCGCGGGAGATCGACGTGCTGGCCCAGATCGCGTTGGGCTGCACCAATGCCGAGGCCGCCGAACGGCTTTCACTCAAGACCGAAACCGTGAAGAGCTATCTGCGCAGCGCGGCGGGAAAGCTAGGAACCAAGACCCGGCACGAGGCGGTGTCGAAGGCGCGCCGTGCCGGGCTGATTCCGTAGTGGCGTCGACCCTTTACGCCAACGACTC
The DNA here is from genome assembly GCF_000416385.1 of Mycobacterium sp. VKM Ac-1816D. Classification (NCBI taxonomy): domain Bacteria; kingdom Bacillati; phylum Actinomycetota; class Actinomycetes; order Mycobacteriales; family Mycobacteriaceae; genus Mycobacterium; species Mycobacterium sp. VKM Ac-1816D. The sequence goes on along the minus strand of NZ_AOHQ01000136.1, from coordinate 218,556 downwards.
CACCCACGCCCGGTGCAATCCGGCGAATTGCCCGCCGGCATCGACCAACTCGCTGGGCGGTCCGTCCTCGACGATCTCGCCGTGCTCCAGCACCAGCACCCGGTCGGCACTGAGCACCGTGGAGAGCCGGTGTGCGATCACCACCGCGGTGCGGTCGGCCAGCACAGTGGTCATGGCACGCTGCACCATCCGCTCACTCGGGATATCCAGTGATGACGTCGCCTCGTCCAGGATCAGCGCCGCCGGATCGGCCAGGAACGCGCGGGCGAAGGCGATCAACTGACGCTGCCCCGCCGACAGCCGGCCGCCACGCTTGGCGACATCGGTGCCGAAGCCCTCGGGCAACCCGTCGATGAAGCGGTCGGCACCGACCGCCGCCGCGGCCGCGCGCACCTCGGCGTCGGTAGCCGTGGGCCTGCCGAACCGGATGTTGTCGGCGATGGTCCCCTCGAACATGAAGTTCTCCTGGGTCACCATCACCACCTGCTCACGCAGCGCGCTCTGGGCGATGTCACGCAGGTCGATCCCGTCGAGGGTCACCGCGCCGCTGACCGGGTCGTAGAACCGCGCCAGCAGCTTGGCGATCGTCGTCTTGCCGGCCCCGGTGGTCCCGACCAGCGCGACGGTCTGTCCGGCCGGGATGTCCAAGGTCAGTGACGGCAACACCGGACGATCCGGGACATAGGAGAACTGCACATCGTGAAAGCCGATATGGCCCTTCACGTCCGACAGTGGCACCGGGTGCGCCGGATCCTGGATGTCGGGATCCTGGGCGAGTACCCCGGCGATCTTCTCCAGTGCCGCCGACGCGGACTGGAAGGTGTTGAAGAACTGCGAGATCTCCTGCATCGGCTCGAAGAAGATGCGCAGATACAGCAGGAACGCGGTCAGCGTGCCCAGCGTCATCTCGTCGTGCAGCACCAGGTACCCGCCGAACAGCAGAACCGCACCGGTGGTGAGGTTGCCCGTCAGCCGCACCGCGGGCATGAAGATCGCGAGCAGTTTGAAGGCCCGCTCGTTGATCGACTTGTACTGGTCGGCAACGTCTTCGAAGATCTGCTGGTTACGCGGTTCGCGGCGGTAGGCCTGCACGGCCTTGATACCGGTCATGGTCTCGACGAACTGCACGATGACCAGTGCGGCAGCCTCGCGCACCTTCAGATACGTCTTGGACGACTCGCTGCGGAACCACCACGTCAACAGCACCAGGATCGGGAACGCCGTCAGGCAGACCAGCCCGAGCCGCCAGTCCAGCACCACCAGCAGCACGGCCGTGCCGAACATCGTCAGCACCGCGGTGATCAGCCCGTCGAAGCCGGTGGCCAGCATGTCCTGGATGGCGTCGACATCGTTGGTGGACCGCGCAACCACCCGACCGGAGGTGTAGCGGTCGTGGAACGCCACGTCGAGGCGCTGGAAATGCCGGAACAGCCTGCGCCGCAGTTCGATCAGGATCTCCTGGCCGATCCGCCCGGACCGGCGCAGGAAGTACATCCGGCTGGTGGCCTGCACCACGACCACACCGCACAGCGCGGTCAGGATCAGGACGAGTTCGTGCGCGGTGCCACCGGCGACGATCGGCGGGATGCCGTGGTCGATTCCGCGCTGCACCAACAGCGGCACCGACAGCCGGGCGGCGTTCTCCACCACCACCACGACCGCCAGCACCGCGAGCACCGCCTTGTAGGGGCGCAGCAGGGAACCTAGCAGCCAGCGGGCCTCGCGGCGCCGCGATACCGACTCGTCGATGGGCAGGTTCTCGTCGTCGGCGGTGACCGCCTGCCCGCGCCAATCCGTGTTCGCCGTCATTGCTCGGCCCCGGCGAATTCATCGTCGGCGGCCAACAGATACCGGTACTCGGGCGCATCGGCCAGCAACTCGGCATGGGTGCCGACCCGGGTGACGGTCCCGTTCTCCAGCAGCGCGACCCGGTCGGCCAGCAGCACCGTCGAGGCCCGGTGGGCCACCACGATGCCGGTGACATCACGCAGCACCCGGCCCAACGCCTCGGTGACCTCTGCCTCGGTGTGCACGTCCAGGGCCGACAGGGTGTCGTCGAGCACCAGGATGCGCGGTTCGGCGATGATCGCGCGCGCCAGCGAAAGCCGTTGCCGCTGGCCACCCGACAGGCTCATGCCCTGCTCACCGATGCGGGTGTCGAGCCCGAACGGCAGGTCGTAGACGAACCCGGCCGAGGCCACCTCGATGCCGCGGGCCAGGTCTTCCTCGGTCGCGTCCGGGTTGCCCAGGCGCAGGTTCTCGGCGACCGACATCGAGAACAGCGTCGGATCCTCGAACGCGGTGGCCACGGTGTGCCGCAGCGCGGGCAGCGACAGATCCCGGATATCGGTGCCGTCGACCAGGATGGCTCCCTCGCTGACATCGTGCAGCCGCGACAGCAGCGAGGCCAACACCGACTTCCCGGACCCGGTGGCACCGACCAGTGCGACCGTCTCCCCCGGCTCGACGGTCAGATTCACGTGCTGGAGGGCCCATTCTTCGGAGTCCGGGAACCGGAAACCCACGTCGACCAGTTCCAGAGAACCGCCACGAGGCAGTTCGGATACCGCCCCGTCGGTGATGGTGCGCGGCTCGTCGAAGATCTCGGCGACACGGTTGGCCGCCGTCATCGACTCCTGCGTCATGGACAGCAGGAAGCCCAGCGAGGCGATCGGCCACACCAGCGACAGCATCATCGTGATGAACGCCACCAGGGTCCCCATGCTGATGAGCCCATGACCAGTCGCATACGCGCCGAAGCCCAGCACGATGATCAGCGTGACGTTCGGGATGACCTCAAGCAGCGTCCAGAACTTGGCCGACACCCCTACCTTGCGGATCTCGGTCTCGAACAGGCTGGTCGCGCGGTCGTCGAAACCGCGGTAGGCATGCTCCTCGCGGCCGAAGGATTTGATGACCCGCAGCCCCAGCGCGGACTCCTCGACATGGGTGGCCACGTTGCCCGCCTGGTCCTGGGACTGCCGCGACAGCATGGTGAACTGACGCTGGAAGTGCAGGATGGTCAGGGTGATCGGCACGATCGCGACCATCACGACGACGCCGAGCGGCCAGTACATCGACAACAGGATCGCGGTCACCACGATGATCTGGACGATGTTGAGCATCAGGAACAGCAGCCCGAAGGACAGGAACTGCCGAATCGCCGACAGGTCGTTCATCACCCGGGAGAGCAGCTGGCCGGACTGCCAGTTGCCGTGGAAGGACATCGGCAGCACCTGCAGCCGCGCATAGAGGTCCTTGCGGATATCGGCCTCGACACCCATCGTCGCGCGGGCCACCAGCCAGCGCCGGACGAACCACAGCACGGCCTCGGTGACCAGCAGCGCCATCGCGGCCAGCCCCAACGTCCACAATCCGGCCGAATCCTTCTCACGCACCGGCCCGTCGATGACGGCCTTGGTGAGCAGCGGCACCGACACCGTTGCGCCGAGGCTGACGAAGGCCGCGATGACCATCGCGAACCAGCGGACCCGATAGGGCTTCAGGTAGGGCAGCAACCGCAGGATGTCCGAAGAGGAACGGATGCGCCGCGGCGGTGCGGCGATGGCCGGTGCCGACACCAGCCCGTCACGCGCACTCGACATACGCCATCACCTCCTCCCCCCGACCATCTTGAGTTCTACGGCACCAGTCCGACAACCGATTAACGCTGTGTACCCACCGTAAAACCTGAACAATGGATGAGGTCAAACTGATTCCGCGCAGCGCGGCGCGGGAAAATACCTGGTCTCAGCCGGGTGGACGCCGAGCGTGATGAGGTTGAAGCAGTGTAGGAAAAAGCGCCCCACCACCGATACCAGTTCAGCCGGTTGCCGATACCTGTGCCGAGACTGAAACCAGGTGACAATGCGAGCAGCCGAACCCGGCGGTGCGTGCGCTACCCCACAAAGGCGCAGCGCCGACCGGCCAGCATCCCCCAGCCACCGGGCCCTTTGGGGCAGTATTGGCGGCATGGAAAGTGGTTCCTCGACCTCGCCTCGGGTCCTCGTCGTCGATGACGATCCCGACGTCCTCGCATCGCTGGAACGCGGTCTGCGGCTGTCCGGTTTCGAGGTCTCCACCGCGGTCGACGGCGCCGAGGCCCTGCGCAGCGCGACCGAGACCCGCCCGGACGCGATCGTCCTGGACATCAACATGCCGGTGCTCGACGGTGTCAGCGTGGTGACCGCGCTGCGTGCCATGGACAACGACGTCCCGGTGTGTGTACTCTCCGCACGCACCAGCGTCGACGACCGGGTTGCCGGTCTGGAGGCCGGCGCCGATGACTACCTGGTGAAACCCTTCGTCCTGCAGGAGCTGGTCGCGCGGGTCAAGGCGCTGCTGCGCCGCCGCGGGTCTACGGCGACGTTCTCCTCGGAGACCATCTCGGTCGGCCCGCTTGAGGTGGACATCCCCGGCCGGCGCGCCAGGGTCAACGGCGCCGATGTCGACCTGACCAAGCGCGAGTTCGACCTGCTGGCGGTGCTCGCCGAACACAAGACCGCCGTGCTCTCGCGCGCCCAACTCCTCGAGCTGGTCTGGGGCTACGACTTCGCCGCCGACACCAACGTCGTCGACGTGTTCATCGGTTACCTGCGCCGCAAGCTGGAGGCCGGCGGCGCGCCGCGGCTGCTGCACACCGTGCGCGGTGTGGGCTTCGTGCTGCGGACGCAATAGCCCGTGGACCTGTACGACCGGCTCTACCGGATGCTCGGGCTGCCCAAGCGCATCGTGTCGCTGCGCACGATCGTGTTGGTCGCGGCGCTCGGCGTCGTCACCACCGTCATCATCATCGGGACCTGGGTGTGGATCGGTGTCACCAACGAGCAGTACAGCCAGCTCGACCGGCGCCTCGACTCGATAAGCAGCCTCGGCGATGTCAGCACGCTGCTCTCCGACGCGATGAAGAACGACGGCGACGCCCCGGTGGTCGATCCCGACCTGGTGCGCACCGCGCGCATCGGCGGCGCGACGGTGTCGGTGCCCACCGATGTGGTGCTGCCCGAGTTCCCCGACGGTTTCCAGACCACCACCATCAATGGTGTGCAGTACCGGGTCCGTACCTTCACCGCGGGCCAGGCATCGATAGCGCTGGGCTCGACCCTGACCGACACCGAACGTCAGATCGACAACCAGCACCGCCGGGTGCTGCTCATCAGCGGCGGTGTCATCGGCGGCACCATGGTGGTCGGGTGGATCATCTCGGCCATCATGATCACCCCGTTCCGGCGACTGGCCCAGCAGGCCCGGGCCATCAACGCCCAGTCCAACCCGGACGAGGTGAACGTGCGCGGGGTCTGGGAGGCCAGTGAGATCGGCGAGGCCGTCGAGGGCATGCTGGCGCGCATCGGCGATGAACAGCAGCGCACCAAGGCGGCGCTGGAGTCGGCGCGCGACTTCGCCGCCGTCGCCTCCCACGAACTGCGCACGCCGTTGACCGCCATGCGTACCAACCTCGAGGTGCTGGCCACCCTCGACATGCCCGACGACCAACGCGCCGAGGTACTGGGCGACGTCATCCGCACGCAGTCGCGGATCGAGGCCACGCTCTCGGCCCTGGAACGGTTGGCCCAGGGCCAGTTGGCCACCTCCGACGACCACGCTCCGGTGGACCTGACCGATCTGCTCGACCGCGCCGCACATGACGCGATGCGGGTCTATCCCGAACTCGATGTATCTCTGGTGCCCGCACCCACGGTGCTGATCCTCGGGCTGGCGGCCGGGCTGCGATTGGCCGTCGACAACGCCATCGCCAACGCGGTCAAGCACGGTGATGCGACCAGGGTCCAACTGTCGGCGGTCAGCTCACGCGAGGGTGTGGAGATCGCGGTCGACGACGACGGCTGCGGTATCCCCGAAGAGGAACGCACCAAGGTGTTCGAACGGTTCTCCCGCGGATCGACGGCATCGGCGTCGGGCTCCGGGCTCGGGCTGGCGCTGGTGGCCCAGCAGGCCGAGTTGCACGGCGGGACCGCCTCGCTGGAAGCCAGCCCGCTCGGTGGGACCCGCCTGTTGCTGCGGTTGCCCGCTCCGCACTAGGGCTAGGGCAGCCGGCGCAGACCGAACGCCAGCGTGCACACCACACCGGCAAGGAAGGACACCAGCAGGAGTCCGGTGTTCACGATCGATCCTCGCTCTCCTGCGGGCACGGTTTGACCACCAGCACCAGCACCACCCAGGTCAGTGCCGAGCCGAGCACGAATGCCAGCAGGTACCCGAACCACTGCATCAGAAAATCCACGGCCGTCCCCTGACTATTGCGGCACCGGCGGAGCCGTCGAGAGCACCGCGATATCGTCGAGCACCTTGAGCTCCGGCCACGCCGTGCCCACCGCCTGCTCCAACCGGAGTTTGGCGGCATCGGACTGCGCCGTGCCGAACAGCGTGATGGTGGCGCCCTCGATGCTGAATCCGAAGTCCGACAACGGCTCACCGGCCTTGAGGACACCGTCGAATCGGGTGAGGTCGGCCGCCGTGACACCGTCGATGGGGGTCAGCAGGTCGAGCACCGTGGTGCCGGGAAGATTGTTGCGCACCTTGTCGACGGCAAACGCCACCGAGGCCGGATCGGGCAGCTGACCGGACAAGACGACGTCATTGCCTTTGCGCCGCAACGAGAACGGCGCCACCATCGCCTCGGGTCCGGCCGTGTCGTTATCCGTCGCGGTGGTGGCGATGACGGGAAGGTCGGGCAGGGCCTCGCGTTGCGGTGAGCCCGCCCAACCGATCAACCCCAGACCCAGCGGCACCGCGATCAGCGCAGCCAACCAACCGGCGCCCGGCGCGCGCCGGTAGTAGCGCGCCGCCGGGCGCCGGTGGGTGTTGGCCATCGCGTGTCGCTAGCGAGCGCCGAGCAGATCGATGACGAAGATGAGCGTCTTGCCGGAAAGCCGGTGCCCCCCGCCCGCGGGACCGTAGGCCTGCTCCGGCGGGATGGTGAGCTTGCGGCGGCCGCCGACCTTCATCCCCGGAATGCCGTCCTGCCAGCCCTGAATCAGTCCGCGCAGAGGGAACTCGATGGATTCACCCCGATTCCACGAACTGTCGAACTCCTCGCCGCTGTCGTATTCGACGCCGACGTAGTGCACCTCGACGTTGCCCCCGGGCACCGCTTCGGCGCCGTCACCGACGATGATGTCTTCGATGGTCAGCTCGGTGGGCGCCGGGCCATCGGGAAATTCAATCTCAGGTTTCGTTGCCACGATTTACAACCGTAGTCGGGCAGACTGACTTTGTGGCCATGGACGCGGACACCGATCTGGACATCGTCATCGTCGGCGGCGGGCACAACGCGTTGGTCGCCGCCGGTTACCTGGCCCGTGCGGGCCGGCGCGTCAGAGTGCTCGAACGGTTGGACCACGTCGGCGGTGCGGCGGTCTCCGCGCACGCCTTCGAGGGCGTCGATGCTCGGCTGTCGCGGTATTCGTATCTGGTGAGCCTGCTACCCCGGCGCATCATCGACGATCTGGGAGCCAGGCTGAGACTGGCGCGTCGCCGCCAGTCGTCCTACACGCCCGACCCCGCGACCGGCGGGGCGACCGGACTGCTCATCGGGCGCGACAGCACGTTCGGGGCGATCGGCGCCGACGCCGACGCCGAGCGGTTCGCCGACTTCTACCGCCGCGTGCGGCTGGTCACGACCGCGCTGTGGCCGACCCTGTTGTCACCGCTGACAACCCGCTCGGCGGCCCGCGATCGCGTGCTGTCGGGCGGCGATCCCGCGGCCGCCGCGGCCTGGCAGGCGCTCATCGAAGAGCCGATAGGCCACGCCATCACCAAGGCGGTGGACAGCGACCTGGTCCGCGGCGTGCTGGCCACCGACGCGTTGATCGGGACGTTCGCCGCCACCGACGATCCCTCGCTGATCCAGAACATCTGCTTTCTTTATCACCTGCTTGGCGGCGGGACCGGTGACTGGGAGGTGCCCGTCGGCGGCATGGGGGCGGTCAGCGGTGCGCTGACGGCCGCCGCGTGCGGTTTCGGGGCCGAGATCGTGACGGGCGCCGACGTCTATGCGATCGACCCCGACGGCGAGGTGCGTTACCGCAGAGGCGACGTCGACCATGTCGTGCGGGGGCGGCATGTGCTGGCCGGAGTGACCCCCGCGACATTGGCCCGGCTGTTGGGTGAGCCTGAACCCACGGTAACCCCCGGTGCGCAGATCAAGGTGAATCTGATGCTGACCCGGCTACCGAGACTGCGCGACCCCGCCGTCACCCCGGAACAGGCTTTCGGGGGCACCTTCCACATCAACGAGACGCTGCACCAACTCGATTCGGCATACGCCGCAGCGGCCGCCGGTGCGCTACCCGAGCCGCTGCCGTGTGAGATCTACTGCCATTCACTCACCGACCCGAGCATTCTGTCCGACTCCCTGCGCCGGTCGGGCGCGCACACCCTGACCGTGTTCGGTCTGCACACCCCGCATGGATTGCTCGACGGACTCGATCCCGACACGGCGCGGCTGCAGTTGACCGCGGCCGCACTGCATTCACTGAACACCGTTCTGGCCGAACCGATTCAAGATGTCGTGATGATGGACCGCCATGGCCGCCCGTGCGTCGAGGCGAAAACCACGAGCGATCTGGAGCACGCGCTGGGTATGACGGCAGGAAACATCTTCCACGGGGCCCTGAGCTGGCCGTTCGCCGAGGACACCGAGGAACTGGACACCCCGGCGAAACGCTGGGGTGTGTCCACAGCGCATGAGGCGATCATGTTGTGCGGCTCGGGAACTCGCCGTGGCGGCGCGGTGTCCGGGATCGGCGGCCACAATGCCGCCATGGCGGTACTGGAGAGCTAACCGCGCGTTGCTTTGTGCAGAATCTCTTGTAACGCACTCAAATCCGCGTCACTGAGCGAGCGCATCAGATCCGGAGCGGGATTGTCGACGCTGTCGATGGCGACCAGCAGCTCGCGCCCGGCATCGGTGAGTGAGACCTTCTTGCAGCGTCTGTTGTCGGGATCGGTCTCACGGATCACCAAGCCACGCTTGGCGAGGTCGTTTACGGCGACGGTGGCCGCCGGCGCGTCGATGGTGGCCGCGTCGGCGATCTCCTTCACCGACAGGGCCCGGTTGGCCAACCGACTGATTATCCGGATCCGACTGAACGGCAACCCCGTTCGTTCGACGACGGCGCGTTTCCAGGTGTCCTGGTTGTTGATGACGATCGAGGACATCAGCCGCCACACATCGTCGGCGCGATCAGACATCGGCGCGCACCTTCGGTCCCTCGATGAGCGGGGCCAGCCGGCGCGCCGACTCCATCGCCCGGGGCGCGGTCGAGATCACGCCGAGCACGGCGATCACCACACCCAGCACCACGCATGTCGACCACAGCGGGCGTGCCGCGTCGGCGAAGTTCACGGCCGCCGCGGCATGACTCGAACCGGCCGCCGCCAACGCCGCACCGGCGATCGAACCGCACAGCGCCACACCGATACTCACTCCGATCTGCCGGCTGGTACTGGTGACCGCGGATGCGGCGCCTGCCCGGTCCAGCGGCATCCCACTGACGGCGGCGTTGGTGATCGGCGCGTTGACCATCGAGAAGCCGATACCGAACACCGCGAACACCAGCATCAGCGTCCACACCGCAGCGTTCTCCGGCAACAGCACCAGCACGGTCGAGGCCAGCGCGATCATCAACCCCGAGATCACCAAGGACGGGCGGGCCCCGTATCGCCCGACCATCCGCCCCGACAGCGGCGAGAAGATCAACGCTCCGACCGCGATGGGCAGATAGATCAGACCGGTCTGGACGGCCGAGAACCCGCGTGCCCCCTGCAGATACAGCGACATCATGAACAGCAATGCGCCCCAGGATGCGAAGGCGCAGATGGCGATGACGGTAGCCGAGGCGAACGGCACGCTGCGGAAGAAGCGCAGATCGATGAACGGGTCCACGCGCCGGGATTCGATGCGCAGGAACGCCGCGAAAGCAAGCAGCGCGACCGCCGCGGCACCGATGACGCGATAGTTGCCCCAGCCCAGAGCCGGACCCTCGATGAGCGCGAACACCGTGCCGAACAGGAACAGCACCGCCAGAATCTGGCCGACCGGATCGACATGGCGCATGGTCGCGGACTTGGTCTCCGGCACGAACAGGGCCGTCAACACGATGGCGGCCAGACAGATCGGCAGGTTGATCCAGAACACCGCGCGCCAGCCGATCAGGTGGATGAGCAGACCACCGACGGTGGGACCGAGCGCCATCGCGATGCCGACGACGGCACCCCAGACACCGATGGCCCTGGCCCGTTCGACCGGGCCGGTGAACACCTGCGAGATGATGGACAGCGCCACCGGATTCAGCATCGAACCGCCGACGGCCTGCAGGAAGCGCGCGGCGATCAGGGCGTCGATACCGGGGGCCAGACTGCACAGCAGTGAGCCCACGGCGAAGACGGTCAGTCCGATCTGGAACACCCGGCGGCGCCCGAACCGATCCCCCATCGCCCCCGAGAGCATCAACAACGACGCCAGCACCAGGGTGTAGACGTCGATCACCCATTGCAGCTGGGAGGCCGTCGCCCCGAGATCGGTGCGGATCGACGGGATCGCGACGTTGACGATGGTCGCGTCCATCGACACGATCAACAGACTCAGGCAGCACGACGCCAACACGATGCGCTTGCGCGCAGCCGTCATCCCGGCCATTGCCCCACGACCCGGATGCGGGACAGTTGTATTCACACAACTATTGTGAAACTACAACCGTCCAACGGTCAAGCCGAATATTGCCCCGACGCGATCGGCGAGGCGGGAAAGAGTGTCAGCGGGCGCCCAGGTCGACGTAATCGCGCTCGGTGTAGCCGGTGTAGATCTGGCGCGGACGGCCGATCTTCGAGGGCTCGGAGTGCATCTCCTGCCAGTGCGCGATCCAACCCGGCAGCCGGCCGAGCGCGAACAGCACGGTGAACATGCGGGTCGGGAAGCCCATCGCCCGGTAGATCACGCCGGTGTAGTAGTCGACGTTCGGGTAGAGCTTGCGCTCGACGAAGAAGTCGTCGGTGAGCGCGATCTCCTCGAGCTGCTTGGCGATATCGAGCAGCGGATCCTCCACACCGAGCTTGCCGAGGATCTTGTCGGCCTGCTCCTTGACGATGCGGGCACGCGGGTCGTAGTTCTTGTACACGCGGTGACCGAAGCCCATCAGCTTCACGCCGTCCTCGCGGTTCTTGACCTTCTTGACGAAGGTCGCCACATCGTCGCCGCCGTCGCGAATCTTGGTCAGCATCTCCAGGACAGCCTGGTTGGCGCCGCCGTGCAGCGGGCCCCACAGCGCGTTGATGCCACCGGAGATCGAGGTGAACAGGTTGGCCTGCGAGGAACCCACCAGCCGCACCGTGGACGTCGAGCAGTTCTGCTCATGGTCGGCGTGCAGGATCAGCAGCATGTCGAGCGCGCGGACGATCTCGGGATCGACCTCGTAGGGTTCGGCCGGGAAGCCGAAGGTCATCCGCAGGAAGTTCTCGACCAGGGTCAGCGAGTTGTCCGGGTACAGGAAGGGCTGGCCCTCGGACTTCTTGTAGGCGTAGGCGGCGATGGTCGGCAGCTTGGCCAGCAGGCGGATCGTCGACAGCTCGACCTGCTTGCGGTCCAGCGGATCCAGCGAATCCTGGTAGTAGGCGCTCAAGGCGTTGACCGCCGAGCTCAACACCGGCATCGGGTGGGCGTTGCGCGGGAATCCGTCGAAGAACCGCTTCAGATCCTCATGCAGCAGGGTGTGCCGCTGGATCTGGTTGGTGAACGACTCCAGCTGCTCGGCGGTCGGCAGCTCACCGTAGATCAGCAGGTAGCTGACCTCGATGAAGGTCGACTGCTCGGCCAGCTGCTCGATCGGGTAGCCGCGGTAACGCAGGATGCCGGCGTCCCCGTCGATGTAGGTGATCGCGCTCTTGGTGGCCGAGGTGTTGACGAACCCACCGTCGAACGTGGTGTAGCCGGTCTTGGAGAGCAGCGGCCCGAGGGCGATTCCGTCGGAGCCTTCTGTGGCCTTGACGATGTCGAGGTCGATCTGACCGCCCGGATACGACAGGGTTGCTGTCTCGTCAGGGCTGGAGTTTTCGGCCACTTGAACCCCTTCTGTGGTCTGGGCTGCGCGTCACTACTGGACGGTAGTCGCTTACGTTACGTCGCGCCTGCGCGGGGTTCCCCCTCGGGTACCTCGCTCGACCGCACCCTCGAACCCCATGGCCGCCAGGTGCGGACCAGCAGGTCATAGGCGGCTTGGATGCGAGTGGCGACGATCTCCGGCTCGATCGGCGGGTACCCGGGCGTGCCGAGACCGTGACACGCTGTGTTCATCACCACAGTCCAGGTCTCCAGCACCAGGTAGACGGCGTCGTGGTCGGTCGACAGGCCCATCCGTTGCGCGACCGCCCGCACCGTGGGAAATCGATCCTTCTGTTCGCGGTACGGGATCGCGGTCACGTTGAGGCTCGCCGAGGAGTTCACGATCTGGATCAGGGCAGCCATCCGCTTGAAGATCGGCGTCTGCTCACCGCCGGGCCCCGGCTGCAGGGCGACCAGATGCGCCCGCAGCATCGCTTCGTACTCGGTGATGTCGTGGGGCAGCGCCGACAGTGCCGCCGCGACATAAGCGGCGGTGTCCTCCACGATCGCGATGACCACCGCATCCTTGGTCGGAAAGTAGCGGCTGAAGGTGCGCGGGGACACCTCGGCGGCCGAGGCGATCTGTTCCACGGTGGTGTTGTCGTAACCGTGTCGTTGGCACAGCTCGGCCGCGGTCGAGATCAAAGTGGCCCGAGTACGCAGCTTCTTGCGTGCCCGCAGCCCCTCCGGCTGATCAGACATTCGTCGCGAGATCGGTTTCGGTCAGGACCGGAGCGGTCACGATCGGCTCGACCGGACCGGGCAGGTCCGCCGGGACGATATCGGTGCTGAACAGTTCCCCGGCGAACCCGGCGACATGCCGGCACGCGCGGTTGAGGCGATCCGCCATGACCAGCGGGCCCAGCGGCGCGCCGTCGTCATCGGAGACGAGGTCACCGCAGGCCGCGATGATGATGGCCGAGAACAGCGAAAGGCCGAGCAGCATGCTCCGGTCGTCGGCAGGCACACCCATCTGGTCGGACAGCGCGGCGATGACGCTGTCGTTGCGAAAATCGAATGCACTCTGACGCAGCGCATCTGCGCTGTTGATGATCCGAAGGATCAGCACGACGCGCTCACTGGTCAACCGGCCGACGCCACCGGCGGCGGTGCGCGTCAGCACCGAAACATGGGCGGCTCGCAATGCTTCCAATGGTCCGAGGCCGCGCGGAAGCCTGCGCAGTTCCAGCGCGATCTCCTCGGACAGTTCCTCGAGCAGGGTCAAGAAGACCGCTTCCTTGGAGGCGAAATAGCGGCTGTAGGTCCGTGGGGACACCTCGGCCAGCGCGGCGATCTGATCGACGGTGGTCGTCTCGTACCCCTGGCGCAGGCACAGTTCCAGCGCGGCGTCGATCAGTGTCGTCCGAGTCCGCTGCTTCTTCCGTTCGCGCAAACCGAGATCGGTTTCCCTGTTCGCCGCAGCCACCCGAGGATGGTAACCCGTGCGACTGAGAGTGCACGGTAGGTTTCCGGTGGGCTTCGCCACCCGGGCCACGGCCGCTACGGTTGTAGCCGCTCGATTCGCGCGCCGGCATCGGTGACCCGAATCCTGTTATGCACCCGGTTTTCCCGGCCCTGCCAGAACTCGACCACCTCCGGTGCGATCAGATAGCCGCCCCAGTTCGGCGGCACCGGAACCGCTTCCGATTCGCCGAAACGTGCCGTGACGTCCACGAGTTGATCGAGCAGGACGGCCCGCGACGCGATCGGGTGCGATTGGCGCGATGCCCAGGCCCCCAGCTGCGATCCGCGCGGACGCTTGGCCCAGTAGTCGGCGGTGTCGGCCTCGGACACTTTGTCGACCGGGCCGCGAACGTGCACCTGGCGGCCCAGCCCGTACCACGGGAAGGTCGCCGAGGCGTACGGCTGTATTGCCAACTGCTCCCCCTTGTCCGAGTCGTAGTTGGTGAAGAACGTGATCCCGGCTTCGGTCGCCCCCTTGCACAACACGGTCCTGGTGGCCGGCCGCCCCTGTGCGTCGACGGTGCCCACGACCATGGCGTTGGGTTCGGTCAACCCCGCGGCGCGCGCATCCGACAGCCACCTGCCGAACAGCGCCAGCCAGCCGTCGGCAAGCCAGTCGGCATCGAGGTCCGCACTGCCGTCCTTTTCCACCGATCCGTACTCGGCGCGCATCCGGGCCAGTTCCTCGGGTTCCATTTGCAAGACGGTACGCCCACGCCGGATATCACCGGCGAGTGCGAGAATCTTCGATATGACGCAGGAGTCAGCGGTTGCCGCTGATGGTCCCGACGCGTTCACCGCCGGATTGGAAGGCGTTGTCGCGTTCACCACCGAGATCGCCGAACCCGACAAGGACGGTGGCGCGCTGCGTTACCGCGGTGTCGACATCGACGACCTGGTATCGGACCGGGTGACTTTCGGTGATGTCTGGGGGCTGCTCGTCGACGGCGACTTCGAGCGTGGCCTGCCGCCCGCCGAGCCGTTTCCGTTGCCGATCCACTCCGGTGACGTTCGCGTCGACGTCCAGGCCGGACTGGCCATGCTGGCCCCCATCTGGGGCTTTTCACCGATGCTCGACATCGACGACGACACGGCCCGTGAGCAACTCGCACGCGCATCGGCCATGGCGCTGTCCTATGTCGCCCAGTCGGCCAGAGGAATCCACCGACCCGCGGTGCCACAGCAGAACATCGATCAATGCCCGACTGTCACTGCACGTTTCATGACTCGCTGGCAGGGTGAACCGGACCCACACCATATCGAGGCCATCGACGCGTACTGGGTGACGGCGGCCGAACACGGCATGAATGCCTCCACTTTCACCGCCCGGGTCATCGCCTCCACCGGCGCCGATGTGGCCGCCGCATTATCGGGGGCGGTCGGCGCGATGAGCGGCCCCCTGCACGGTGGCGCGCCCGCGCGGGTGCTGCCGATGATCTCCGAAGCCGAACGCACGGGCGATCCCGCCGCCGTGGTGCGCGGCATCCTGGACCGCAAGGAAAAACTCATGGGCTTCGGGCACCGGGTGTACCGGGCCGAAGATCCACGCGCCCGGGTGCTGCGCGCCACCGCAGAACGACTGCGCGCGCCCCGCTTCGAGGCAGCGGCCGCCTTCGAGCAGGCGGCGCTGGCCGAACTGCGTGAACGCCGCCCCGACCGCGCCATCGAGACCAACGTCGAGTTCTGGGCCGCGGTCATCCTCGACTTCGCCCAGGTACCGCCCTCGATGATGCCGGCCATGTTCACCTGCGGACGCACCGCCGGCTGGTGTGCCCACATCCTGGAGCAGAAGCGACTGGGCAAACTGGTGCGCCCGGCCGCGGTCTACGTCGGCCCCGCACCGCGCTCACCCGAATCCGTACTCGGCTGGGACCGGATCCGTCCGTGACGGTGCTCGATCCGTCCATGACGGTGTTCGACTCGGCCGCACGCTCTTTCGAGCAACTTGTACGCGGACTCGGCACCGCGGACTGGGACGGGCCGGGTCTGGGCGACTGGGACCTGCGGGCACTGGTCGGGCACACCTCGCGGTCACTGGTGACGGTGATCGAGTACCTGAAAGGGCCCGCACCGAACGGCCCGCTGGTCGACGCGCCGGGCTACTACCTCGCGGTCCGCGATGTCAGCGCCACCGCCGGGGCCGAGGCCATCGTCGAACGCGGCAGGCAGGCCGGCCGCGATCTCGGTGATGACCCGGCCGCCGCCGTCTCGGCACTGGTCGCCACCGCGTGCTCGGATGTGGAGCAGGCCGGCGACCCGGTGATCTCGGTGATCGGCGGAATCTGCATCACGCTGTCGGAGTATCTGCAGACACGAGTGTTCGAGCTGGTGGTGCACGGCCTGGACATTGCCCGTGCAACGGGGCGCGACTACCGGCCGTCCGAGCAGGTGCTGGAGGCCGCGACCGTCCTGGCGGCCAGGATCGCAACCCGGTCTGGCCGGGGCGGGTCGCTGCTGCTGGGCCTCACCGGGCGCGCCGAGCTGGGTGACGGATTCTCGGTCGTCTGACACTGTCCTGCAGACAGGTGTGCGCTGTCGCGATGAGAATTGCGCTGTCGTCCGGTCCATACAACGACATCCCGACGTCATCCCGACGTCCCAGCTTGAGGAGCACCATGACCATCGACATCACCCCCGCCGTCATCCCGCACCTGGTCGTCCACGACGGCGCCGCCGCCATCGATTTCTACGTCAAGGCGTTCGGTGCCACCGAGCTGGGCAGACTGCCGGGCCCGGACGGTCGGCTGGTGCACGGCGCCGTACAGATCAACGGATCGACGGTGATGCTGGCCGACGACTATCCCGAATACTGCGACGGTCAGTCCGAGACACCCAAGAGCCTCGGCGGCACTCCGGTCACCATCCACCTGGTGGTCACCGACGTCGATGCCGCCTTCGCACGCGCCACCGAGGCCGGCGCCGAGGTGGTGATGCCGATCGAGGATATGTTCTGGGGCGACCGGTACGGCGTCGTGCGGGATCCGTTCGGGCACAAGTGGTCGCTGGGCCAACCGGTGCGTGAGGTCAGCGACGAGGAGCTGAGCAAGGCTATGCAGGAATTCCCGTGACCCCGGGCAGGTAGAGCTCCAGCAAGCCCGTCGGCAGCGCGTTCGCGCCGGTGATCGCACTGATCGCCGAGATGCTGGCGGGCTTGGGGGTGCGCTCGAGCTCAGGGGTGCTGGGATCGGAACCGTACAGCCCGAACTGCAGGTGATAGCCGTCGGCCCACTCCAGGTTGTCGACGAACGACCAGTACGTGTATCCACGGATATCGGTGCCGTGGGACACCAGATCCTGCACCACCGCGATGTGATTGACGATATAGCCGGGCCGCTTGGTGTCGTCATCGTCGGCGACACCGTTCTCGGTGATCCACAACGGTTTTCCGTAGGACGCGGCCACCTCGAGCACCTCGCGGAAGCCGCCGGGGTCGATGGGCTGGTTGAAATCACTACAGGTCTGCTCGGCTGCCTGGCAGCGCAGCGGGATGCCCTGCAAGAAGTTGAATCCGGGCACGGGCGCGAACCCGAAGCCGACCATCGGCTGCGAGCCGTAGTACTGCACGCCCATGAAGTCGACCTTGTCGGCGAAGCCGGGTCGCACCTCGTCGGCGTCCTTGTGCCCGTCGAAGTTCAGGTCGACCCAGCCGTCGATGACGGCATTGGGGAACCATTCGTTGAAGACCCGGTTCCAGGCGTCGGCGGCGGCCACATCCTGTGGGTTCACCGGATCGGACGGGCGAGCCGGAACCATGTTGTTGGCGAAGCCGACGAACGCCGTCGCGTCGTACTTGTGGATGGCGTCATAGGCCGCCACATGGCCACGGGCCTCGTTGACCAGGAAATGCACGGCAAGGTCAGGGCGCAACACACCGGGTGGCCAGGCCGGGACGATGCCCGGGATGGACAGGAACTGGGTCATCACCGGCGGGACCGGCTCGTTGATGGTGACCCAGTTGTCGACCTGATCGCCGAAAGTCCATGCCAGATAGGCGGCGTACTTCTCGAACTCGACCGGGGTCTGCGCAGACAACCACCCGGCGCGCTCGACGGGCAGACCCAATTGGGTCAGCGGACGGGCCGCGACCGGGTCGTGTATCCAGATCGGCAACGTGAAGTGGTTGACCGTCACCAACGGTTCGAGTCCGTGCGCACGCAGCGCCGCGAACACCGCCCGGTAGTGGGCGACCTCTTCCTGATTGGCCAACGCATCGAGCGCCTGCAGATCGGCAAGGCTGACCCCACCGCCCTCGTCGCCGATGTCGATGGCGGCCGTCGAATTCGGGAAGATCCGGCTCCACTCGATGGACATCCGGAAGGTGTTCATCCCCAACTCGTTTCGGGCCAGTTCGGCATCGGACTCATAAGACACATAGGTGCCCGGCCCGTTCTCCGGCAGTCCCTTGGTCAGCCCGAGGGCTTGGTTGAGGGGGTCGTGCACCCAGGCGTACCAATCCGAGTTCGGGTCGATCGGAGAACCGGGACCGCCCTCGGCCTGGAATCCGGCGTGCGCCACGCCCCAATGGAAATCGTCGGGGAACGACAGGTCGATGCCGGAGACCGGTGCGACGGTGACGGTGATCGTCTTGGCCACCGCGTGACCGCCGCCGGGGTTCAGCAACTGCCCGATGATCGGTATGTGTTGGAGAAATCCGAGCGGGCCGTGCCAGTGCACGCCGGAGTGCTCGTCGGACACCACCACCGTGAAACTGTCCTGTCCGCCGATCGCGGCCATCGCATTCATCGGCCGGTAGATGAAGGCACCGGTGTTCTTGTCGATCACGACCGAACCACCGTTGGCCGGCCGTCCCACCACCGTGTAGGTGAGGGCGTCACCGTCGGGATCAGATGCGCCGACGTTGCCGGTGACCAGACCCGTGCTGGTCTGGGTGGTCTCGCCGGAGTAGTCGATGCGGGGACCGGAGTTGAAGAATTCGCGCCGGACGAAGGCCAGGACCGCCCACAGCGACGGCGGACCGGTCGGACCGGCAGGCAGGCCCGCGGCGAAAGGCGCCAACACCGCACCCACGAAGCTGCGGATCACATTGACCACGTAGCTGACAGCGGTCACCGGGTTGGGCAGCGTGGGCGTCCACGCCGTGGTCACCTCGTTGGCGGACAGTGCAGCGGCCGACGACGCGGCGACCTCGGGAAGCGGCGCGGTCGCGCTCGAGCGTTCGGCCGAGACCGACAGCGACCGTGCGTCCTGCCGGGTGTCGGCGGGTTCGGGTGCCTCCTGGGTGGTCTGGGTATCGCGTGTCTCGAAGGCGTTGCGGGTGGCCGCATTTCCGTCCGATGGCCTCAGCGGTGCGTCGTTCGGCGGCGCGTCGGTCCCTTCGGCCTCCTCTACCGGGCCGGCCTCGTTGTCCTCAACCACAGGCTCTTCGGTGTCGAGTTCCTCGGTAGCATCTTCGCCGACCGAGTCTTCCTCGGGAGCGTCTTCCTCGACAGCCTCTTCCTCGGGTGTGCCTTGTTCCGGCGCGCCGACCTGGGTCTGCGCACCGTCGGTCGTGTCGTCACCGGCGTCCGTTCTCACCGACTCCCGGTTGTCCGGCGCGTCCTGAGAGCTCGGGGAATCACGGGAGTCCGCGGCGGGCGAATCGGCCAACGCCAAACCCGGTGAACCCGTTCCGATGGCGGTCCAAATACCGACCGCCATTGCCAACCCCGCCGCCCGACCACAACGCATGCATTTCCGTATACACGCTCGACACCGTCGGTGACCGCGTTTTGGCCGGTCTTCAGTGCCGCAGCCCCGCGAGAAGTCGCTTACCCAAGGGCGGACGCGGCGCGGTGGCCGCCGCAGCGAGCATGTCGGGGACCTGGGTGAACTTGCCCCGCGGCCGAACCCCGCCACCTCGCGCGATCTCGGCCGCATCGATGGCACGCCAGCCCGCGGCGTCAACGACCGCGGGCTGGCGGCCTCGGACGAGCTTGTCCAGCGCCGCCGGCCTGTGATCCGGGTCGCCGAGCCGTCCTCGGTTGTAGTCTTCGACCAGCCGGTGCACGGTCTCGGCCGCACACGACTTGTTCGAGCCGATGAAGCCCGTCGGGCCGCGTTTGATCCAGCCGGCCACATAGGTCCCCGGCGAATCGACCACCCGGCCACCGTCGTTGGGCACGACGCCCGCCCGCTCGTCGAATGGCAGATCCGCGATCGCTTTGCCGCGGTATCCGATCGAGGTGAGCACCATGCCGGCCTCGAGCACGCCGGCACCGGATCCGGTGAACTCGATACCGGTGACTCGCTGGTCGCCGAGTACGCGATGCGGTGTCACGTTGTAGGCCAACCTGATTCGCGGCCGCGTGATCGGCGCCGACGCGTCCCCGAGTTTGGCGAGGATCTCCAGCTTGTTCCTGGTCAGGGGATCGGTCACGCCGGCCAGGTCCACGATCACCTGTTGGTGGTCGGCCGCATCGAGCACCACATCGCAGGTGGTGGTCAGGCCGATGAGTTCGGGCAGGGTGAAGGCCGAGAACTGCGGACCCCGCCTCGCCGCGATCACCACTTCCTGGACGCGGGAAGACCGCAGGGCACGCAGCGCGTGATCGGCGATATCGGTGCGCGCCAACTGATCCGGGTCGGAGGTCAGGATGCGGGCGACGTCGAGTGCGACGTTGCCGTTGCCGATGATGACAACTCGCTCACCGCTGAGGTCCACCGCCAGATCGGTGAAGTCGGGATGGCCGTTGAACCACGCCACCACCTCGGTGGCGGTACCGGTTCCGGGCAGGTTCATCCCCTCGATATCGAGTCGACGATCATTGGGCGCGCCCACGGCATAGAGCACGGCGTGATGGTGCTCGAGCAGATCGGCATGCGAAATATGCTTGCCCACCTCGACATTGAGATAGAGAGTCAGGCCGTTCTGCTCGGCCATCCGGTCGAAGAGCTTGGTGACCCGCTTGGTGCTCTGATGGTCCGGCGCGACTCCGGCCCGAACCAGGCCGTAGGGCGTCGGCAGCTTTTCGAACATGTTCACCCGGACCCCTCGCTGGGTGAGCAGCTCGTCGGCCGCGTACATGGCCGCCGGCCCGGACCCGACGATCGCCACCGTCAGCGGACCCTTGCGCGGTTCGATCCGTGGCGCCTCGATCACCGGGGCCAGTTTCGAGGTCGGCGGAATCCGACCTTCCCGTTTCGGATAGAACGCCGCGTTCAGCTCGATGAACGGCAGCTGGTTGTCGGTCAGCTTGGTATCCGGCGAGATGGCCCCGACCGGACACGCGCTGACACAGGCGCCACAGTCGACACAGGCCAGCGGGTCGATGTAGAGCATTTCCGCGGTCGCGAAGCCCGGCTCATCCGGTGAGGGATGGATGCAGTTGACCGGGCACGCATAGACACAGGACCCGTCGCTGCAACACGACTGGGTGACGACATGCGGCATGACCGACGCTAGGCCACGCTGACCAGGTGCTCGCGCGCAGGTTCACTGCGGTAACGGGCCGGCGGTCCGTCGATCTTGCAGAGCTTCCAGATCAGCTTCGCGACCGGGTTCATCAGCCCGGTGTCATGGCACAGCATGCGCACGTCGGAGAACATGTTGCGCAGGAACATCCGGGATTCGGGCGCCGAGAAGAAGATCTCCTTGCGCACCGAGCGCGGAATGTCGAATTCCTTCCAGAATTCACGCGGCGGCACCACGATCGCCGAACACAGGATGCGCATGGTGAGCGGGACGAAGATCGACAGCATCCAGCGCTGCTTGCGGCGCAGCGTCGGCACCCGCTTGTGCAGGTACTGGTGCGCGAAGGAGATGTGCCGCGCCTCCTCGGCGACGTGAATCGCCATGACACGCTCCATGATCGGATGCAGGGACTTACCCTCGCGCAGCACGTTCTTCTGGGTGTGGTCGATGGGTTCCTCGCCGGCGAGAACGCCGAAGAAGAACGGGATGGGGAACGGGCCGGCGGCCAGCGGGATGATCGGCTGCAGCCACTTCAGCAGCTTGGGCATACCGGGGACGTCCACGCCCATCCGGTTCACCATCTCCTGGAACATCAGGGTGTGGTTGCACTCTTCGACCGACTCGTGCAGGCAGTAGCGGTATTCCGGTGAGCCGTTGGGCACCCAGAACGAGTACTCCATGAGGCCGCGGATGAGGATGTTCTCGAAGTGCAGACCGACCTTGGCCACATTGGCCTGGCGCCACATGCCGATCTCGATCTGCCGATCGACGGGCTGAGCCTGGTACCACGGGTGGCCGCCGATCGGGTCGGTGGCGGGCAGGATCCAGCGCTCGTCGTTGGGGATCACGGCGAATTCCGGCGAATCCCATTCGATGTCGTTGAACGGGTTGAAGCTACGGCGGACGGAGCCCTCGGAGAGGGTCTGCAACATCTCGACGTACTCGGTGTCATCCCGGACATCCATGTTCTTGCGCCACCGCTGGATCACGCGTGTCCTGGCTTCTTTGACCGCCATGTCGAGGCCTCCTTGCCTTGCCCGGCTTGCCTTGCCCGGGGGTTTACATTCGATCGCTCGATGTCTAGGAACAGTACCCGCGGTCCCACTAAATAAACAGGGGTTTTGCCCAGCTGTGGGGCAGCCGGGTTACCTGGGTCACATGTGACCGCAGTCACTGTTTTGGTGCAGTTGGGCGGCAAAAGTGACATCCCCGTAGCTAAGATTCGCCCGTCACTCTCGGCGGACGGGGAAGCTCATGAGTACACGAAAGCGCGTCGACATCACCGCCGGGACGGGGTCGGGCTCCGGCAGGAAGAAGAAGTTCCTCCTCGTCGGCGTCGCCGCGGTGTTAGTCGTCATCGGCGCGATCGTCCTGTCCTCGTGCGCCACCCAGATCGGGCCCGGACAAACCGCGGTCAAGGTCGACGACTACTGGCTGATCCCCGCGGATCCGAAGGTCGACGGGTGCATCGAACCGGAAACCTCGGCGTTCAACCCGCCGGGTGGTTTCACGGCCTACCGGTATCCATCCCGACAGATCAGCTGGGACGCCACCGGCAGCCCCGATTCCGAAGCCGATCCCACGATCGTGGTCTCCAACGCCACCGCGCCGGCCGAGCTTCGGGTTCCCGTCGTCATCACCTTCGACCTGACCAGCGACTGCGACATGCTGATGGACTTCCACCGCGATTTCGGCACCAAGTACCAGGGCTGGCTGGACGATGACGGCCTGGTCACCACCGGCTGGGTGAACCTGCTGCGCTACGTGATCGGGCAACCCGCCGAACAGGTGCTGATCAGCGTTGCCCAGAAATACACCTGGCGCGAGATCTGGAATGACGAGAAGGTGCGCATCGAGTTCCAGAACGCACTACGCGACGCGCTGCCCGGGGCCTCCAAGGCCCGTACCGACGGCCGGGAGTTCTTCACCAACTTCCAGGTGACCGTCATGAAACCGGACCCCGTGGACCAGGGCCTCAAGGACGCGATCATCGCCGAACAGAAGGCCATCGCCGATGCCCGCGCCGCCGAGGCCAAAGGCGTCGCCGATGCGAACGCCGCGCGCGCCAAGGCCGAAGCGGACCGGGCCGCCGCCCAGGCTCAGACCGAACTCGCCCGCCAGGTCGCCCTGCAGAAGCAGGCCGAGATCGCCGGCTACCCCAATGTCGAGGCGTATCTGCGGGCGCTGGCAATCGAGCATGGGCAGAACCCGTACCAGCCGACCTACGTGGTGCCCCAGGCCCAAGGCTGACCCAGCGGTAAAAACCATGTGCCCGGACCGATAATCTTGGCGGTATGGCCGAACTGACGATCCCCGCCGATATCAAGCCGAACGATGGACGGTTCGGCTGTGGACCGTCGAAGGTGCGGCCCGAGCAGTTGGCCGCCCTGGCCGCGGCGGGCGATCTGTTCGG
This sequence comes from Mycobacterium sp. VKM Ac-1816D, assembly GCF_000416385.1. Lineage (NCBI taxonomy): Bacteria > Bacillati > Actinomycetota > Actinomycetes > Mycobacteriales > Mycobacteriaceae > Mycobacterium > Mycobacterium sp. VKM Ac-1816D. The sequence goes on along the minus strand of NZ_AOHQ01000136.1, from coordinate 195,150 downwards.
CACCTCGCACCGGCAGGCGCCGATCAAGAATCTGGTCGGCCGCGTCCGTGACGGACTGCGTGAGCTGTTCTCCGTGCCCGACGGATACGAGGTCATCCTCGGCAACGGCGGCTCGACGGCATTCTGGGACGCCGCGGCGTTCGGCCTGGTTGACAAGCGCTCGCTGCACCTGACCTACGGCGAGTTCAGCGCGAAGTTCGCGTCGTGCGTGGCCAAGAACCCGTTCGTCGGCGACCCGATCATCGTCAAGACCGACCCGGGGACCGCGCCGGAACCCACCTCGGATCCGTCGGTGGACGTGGTTGCCTGGGCGCACAACGAGACCTCGACCGGTGTCGCGGTGCCGGTGCAGCGCCCCGCGGGTGACGCGCTGGTGCTCATCGATGCCACCTCGGCTGCCGGTGGCCTGCCCGTCGACATCACCGATACCGACGCCTACTACTTCGCGCCGCAGAAGAACTTCGCCGGAGACGGCGGTCTGTGGCTTGCGGTGCTGTCGCCCGCGGCGCTGGCCCGCATCGACGCGATCGCCGCGAGCGGACGCTGGGTACCGGACTTCCTGTCGCTGCCGATCGCGGTCGAGAACAGCCTCAAGAACCAGACCTACAACACCCCCGCCGTGGGCACGTTGATCCTGATGGCCGAACAACTGGACTGGCTCAACGGCAACGGCGGCCTGGACTGGGCGGTCAAGCGGACCGCCGACTCGTCACAGCGGCTGTACTCATGGGCAGAGTCGTCGGAGTTCGCGACCCCGTTCGTCGCCGACCCGGCGCTGCGCTCGCAGGTCGTGGGCACCATCGACTTCAACGATGACGTGGATGCCGCAGCGGTCGCCAAGGTGCTGCGCGCCAACGGGATCGTCGATACCGAGCCCTACCGCAAACTCGGCCGCAACCAGCTGCGCATCGCGATGTTCCCCGCCGTCGACCCCGAGGACATCAGCGCCCTGACCCAGTGCGTCGACTGGGTGGTCGCCAACCTCTGAGGCTGCCGACCTCAGCGTGTCTGCGCGGTAACGGACGGATAACAACGTAGGGTGCGCGAAGGAGGTCACTATGCGGGAACTCAAGGTCGTCGGACTCGATGTGGACGGCAAACGAATCATCTGCGAGGCTCCCGACTCCGGTGACAACTTCGCCATCCGTGTCGACAATCGCCTGCGCGCTGCCGTGCGCGGCGATAAGGCAACCTCAAATCAAACCGAGATCGAGGTCGAGGTGACCCAAGGATTGCGACCCAAAGAGATCCAGTCCAGGATCCGCGCGGGCGCATCCGTGGAACAGGTCGCCGCGATCGCCGGTGAAGACATCGACCGGATCCGCCGATTCGCCAACCCGGTCCTGCTGGAGCGGGCGCGCGCGGCCGAACTCGCCACCGCCGCACATCCGGTGCTGGCCGACGGACCGTCGGTGCTGACCCTGCTGGAGACCGTCACCACCGCGATGATCAACCGGGGTCTGGATCCGAACGCGACGAACTGGGATGCCTGGCGCAACGAGGACGGCCGCTGGACCGTTCAGCTGTCTTGGAAAGCAGGCAGGTCGGACCTGCAGGCACATTTCCGCTTCACTCCCGGATCACACGGGGGCACCGTGGTGGCCTTCGACGACAGTGCCTCCGAGCTGATCGATCCGAACTTCGCGCCGCGTCCGCTGCGGCCGGTGGCCGCTGTCGCGCAGCTGGATTTCGAGTCCCCCGCAGCCGCACCGGTGCCGGGACCTGTCACGCCGCCGGTGCCCGCGCCGGCCGCCGTCGCGCCGCCGGTCGCCCAGCCCGCTCCACTTCCTCCCGTTGCGGCGCCGACGCCCCCGCCGGTGGCGCAGCCCGAGCCCGCCGTGGCGCAGACTTCCGAGGACACCGTCGCGGCGGCCGAGCCCGAGCCCGCGGCCCCCAAGCCGCGTCGTACCCGCAAGGCCAAGCCGTCCGTCCCGGCGTGGGAGGACGTGCTGCTGGGCGTGCGGTCCGGGACCCAGCGCTGAGCTTTCGCTAGAACGGCGGGTCGCCGTCGAGCGCGATCTGTAGCGCATTGCGAGCCCGTTCGGCATTGACGCGGTATTCACGGTCCTGTTTCCGGGTGCGCTGTCGCGTGGGCAGGATAGGTTCGCGGTCGTCCTGGTCGATGAGGCTGATGCGTCGTGTTCTCGGTACGTCGGCGCGAATGGTGTTGCGAGGGAACAGAACTGCGGCCAACGGCCTGGTGGTGTACGCATGGCCGGTAGGTGCCGTCCAGGTGGTCGATCCGTCGGGGTGGGCGGTGGGGGTCCACCCGGTGTTCAGTGTCTTGACGAGGTGGTGCTCGCGGCAGTACGGGCGCAGGTTGCCGGGGTGAGTGGCGCCGGCGGGCCACGGGGTGAGGTGGTCGATGTCAGCTTTGTGCGCGGGGCGTCCGCAGCCCGGGAAGGCACAGGTCATGGCCGTCATACGGACGTATGCCGAGAGCTTGGCCGACGGACGGTATCGGGTTTCGGAGCCCAACTCGGCCGCGTTACTCAGGGGCCGGACTTTCGCTCCGGTGTTGATGAGTTCGGTGAGCAGGTGGGCCGGGATGATGGCGCCGTCCAGGGAGATGCCCGCTCCGGCGCCGGGCGGGGTGTACTGCGCGGCAGGTGCGGCCGGGAGCGCGGGTTCCGCAGCCGCGGCCGGCTTCTCAGCTGACTGATCCTCGTCTGATGCGTCGCCCGGCCCGCCATCGGGTTCCACCGGCCCCGACCCTGGTCCGCCCTTCGGCCCAGGTCCCGCCGCGGGCTCGGCACCCTCACCGGCGTCGGGATTCTGACCGGTGAGCACGTAGATGTTGACGGCGCTGGAGCGCGGGTCTTTGCCCGAACCCACGCAACTGCTGTCACCGCACAGGCAGGTGAGTTGGTCGGCGCCGGCTGCCAGCGCGGCGATGGCGTCGACGCGGCGCTCCCGTTTCGTGCGGGGATCGTTGGCGCAGACACCGTCGGCCAACTCATCGGCGCGAGCGTCGGTGATCTTCGCGTCCGTGGTGCGCATCCGGCCCCAGAAGGACACGACACCGTCGGGGTCATCGCGGTCACCGAATTCGAGGTAACGGTCCTTGGCCGCAGCCTTCGACCGGATGACCGCCAGCGGATCGTACTTGTGGACCCAGAAGTCGACGGCCGCGGTCAGCGCGTTCTCTGACAACATGCCGAACCCGTAGGCATTCTCGGCGATGCCGGCATCGATCGAGGCCAACGCGCCAGGGTCAGTGACCAGGTGAGTACGCCAGGTGATCGCGTTGATCACCTTGGCCGATATCGCCCCGGTACCGAACACGGCGGCGGTCCGCGGCAGCCGTTCGCGCAGGGCGACTCCGATACGCATCTGCGTGTTCGCGGCATGCGGCCCCAGGTTGCACGCCGCGCCGATCTGGGCTTTGGCTTGGGCCCAGCCGTCGATCAACTTCAGTGCCGAAGCGTCGTCCTCGTCATCGCACCAGCGCGAGGTGGCCTCGGCGATGAAGGCCAGTCGGCGAGCGGCGACGGCGGCCTCCTCCCGGGTGGCGGCTGCAACTGCGTCGATGAGCGCCTCATCGCTCATCTCCGACAGTTCCAATCGTTCGAACATACTTGCGATATTACCGAGGGGGTGCGACACGGCGGGGCATCGCAGTTGCAGTGCCGATAATCCAGGCGAACAAGAAGGCCGGCATTGCAGTGATGGAACCACCCTCGAGCGAAAGCGGTCCCTCTCGAACGACGAACGTCGCCAGCAGAAGTGGATGAGTCACGGCACCCGCCAATGCAAGATGGGCCGTGTAACGCGGCATTACGCGGTACCCGTACACCGCCGCCGCATACGAGCCAAGGGCTACAACAGTTGGCATGCCCGACATCGCGAGCAGGCCGAAGGTCAAGTCGTACAGCATGATCGACATCTCGCCGCTGCGATCCCGGCACAACAGCAGGTTGAATGCCGTGAATCCACTCAGCAACAGGACGACACACCCGCCGAAGCTCGCCGCGAAGCATGCCGGCAATAGCGACCGCTCAGGCAGCCTGTCCCGAAGGACCGCATAGAGGGCGGCACCGAAAACCAGCCACGTCGTAACGCCCACGGTGTTGAGCATCATCGTCAACGTCAATCGACCGTGGTTGCCAGCCGACCATCGCGCCAACTGGTCCCCGGCAATCTGCGTCCCAGGAAACATCCAGATCGGGTACGTCGCGAGCGTGAGCGCCGGAAGGACGAACCCTATGACTCCCGCCCAGCGCACTACACGGGGCGCGTTCCAGCCCGTCATTTTCCACCCCTTGTCCGGAATCTTACCGTTGGTAAGATAGCTATTCGCGCGACTTTGCCCCCTTGACGCGAACTTATCAATGGTCAGTTCGCCGGTAGGGTACGTGACCATGGCAAACACCTCGAGGCCGTACCACCACGGCGATCTCGAACGTGCAGTGATCGACGGCGCGGTGGACGAAGTACAGACAGAGGGCATCGCCAGGGTGAGCATGCGTCGCATCGCTCGGCGCGCAGGTGTCTCGCACGCAGCGATCGCCTATCGCTTTGGAGACAAGACAGGTGTTTTCACCGCCGTGGCTACGGAAGGATTCCGTCTGCAGGCAGACATGCTCCGGTCATCCGCGAATGGAGTCGACGACTTCCTCCGCGGCGGCCAGGCGTACATCACTTTCGCACTTGCCCATCCCGGCTACTTCGAAGTGATGTTTCGCCCATACCTGTACCGCGGCGACGATCCCAGTCTGTTGGACGCAAAGGGGGCGGCGTTCGAGGTGTTGAGTGGCACCGCGCGCGCCAGCCTCGGTGAGCACGCCGGCGAAGAAGAGGTGTCTGCTCTGGCTCTCGCCGGATGGTGTATGTCCCATGGATTTGCAACCCTGGCGCTCACGTCGAACATCCTCGAGTTGCGGAATGCCGACCCCATTGCTGTCGCCGAGAAAATACGAACAGGCACTGTCGCACTGGGGAAACTCGCCGCCAAGCTGTAACGCTCATCCACATCACACCAAAAAAGGGAAGGCATCGCGCCTTCCCACTCTCACTTTATAGCGCACCCCCGGGCTTGCGGCAAGGCCCGGGGTATGCCGCAGAATCACTGTCCTCGAACGAGATTCAGGGGGAACAGTGCGAGTTTTGCTCTACACATTCGGGTCACGCGGGGATATCCAACCGCTGCTCGCGTTGGCCATCGCGCTGCGCGACCGAGGCGCCGAAGCCGTCTTCTGCGCACCGCCGGACTTCGCGGATCTGCTCGCGACCAACGGCATGGAGCACGTGCCCACCGGCCCGTCGGTGCACGAATTGGTGCACGTCCGCAAGGCCACCCACAAGGACGCCCCGGCCCTTGCCGCGGAACTGGTCGCCACCCAGTTCGGCACGCTGCAGACCGCGCAGCGGTGCGACGCCATCGTCGGGACCGGCCTGATGCCGGCAGGGATGCGCTCGGTGGCCGAGTTGGCCGGAATTCCCTACCGCTGCGCGGTGTTCACCCCGCACGTGCTGCCCTCACCGCATCACCGTCCGTTGCCGCGGCCGGGTAAGCCGTTCCCGGAGGGCCTGACCGATAGCGCACGATTGTGGGAACTGGACGCCGAGAAGGTCCAGGCCCTCTACGGACCGGCACTCAACGAGCACCGCGCGAGAGCCGGCCTCGATCCCGTCACCGACGTCCGCGACCACACGTTCACCGACAGCCCGTGGTTGGCCGTCGACCCGGTGATAAGTCCGTGGCCACCGGCACCGAACATCAGCCCGATCCAAACCGGCGCCTGGATCACCCCGGACCGCCGCCCGCTGCCGGCCGACCTCGACGATTTCCTGGCTGCGGGCCCACCACCGGTCTATGCCGGATTCGGCAGCGTCACCGCGCCCGAGGATGCCGCCAGCACCGCCGTCGAGGCCATCCGCAGCCGTGGCCACCGCATCGTGCTCGGTAGCGGCTGGGCAGGCCTGACGAGCACCGCCGAGGACTGCTTCATGATCGGCGAGGTCAACCAGCAGGCCCTGTTCCCGCGCATGGCGGCCGTCATCCATCACGGCGGGGCGGGCACCACCACCACGGCCGCGGCGGCCGGTGTCCCGCAGGTGGTGGTGCCCCAGATCGTCGACCAGCCCTACTTCGCCCGTCGTGTCGCCGCGCTCGGTATCGGCGTCGCCCACGACCGACCTGCGCCGACGGTGAACACACTCGCCGAAGCGCTTAGGCTGGTAATGCAGCCCGAGATACGCACCCGCGCGAGCGCCCTCGCCCCCACCATCGCCACCGACGGGGCGGGCACCGCCGCGACGATGCTACTCGACGCATGACAGAGACTATTCGAATCAACAAGGGGCACATGACTTCCCACGAGTACGAAGCGGAACTGCTCGCCGAGCGCGAGTACGTCGCCGCTCTCTACACACGCCTGGACAACGAGCGCGCACGCGCCGACGAGCGCTACCGCGCCGCGCTGCGGGGCGATATCGACAAGCAGGACGGTGCGACGCTGGTGCAGCGTGACGCCGACGTGCGTGCGCTGGCCGGTGAGGTCAGCCGCCTCGACGTGGCCGACAGCGGGCTGTGCTTCGGCCAACTGGAGAGCGTCGAAGGTGAGCGGTCCTATATCGGCCGTATCGGATTGTTCGACAACCAGAACGACTACGAACCGCTGCTGCTGGACTGGCGCGCGCCCGCGGCCCGCGCCTTCTACGTGGCGACCGCCGCCAACCCCGAAGGCATGCGACGACGTCGCCAGTTCCACACCAGGGGACGCGACGTGCTCGACTTCACCGACGAAGTGCTGGGCAGGCCCGGGGACGACGGCGCACTGGAAGCGTCCAGCGATGCCGCGCTGCTGGCCGCGGTCAACGCACCGCGCACCGAGGGCATGAGCGATATCGTCGCCACCATCCAGGCCGAGCAGGACGAGATCATCCGGCTGGATCATGCCGGCGTCCTGGTCATCGAGGGCGGGCCGGGCACCGGCAAGACCGTCGTCGCGCTGCATCGCGTCGCCTACCTGCTCTACACCCAACGGGAACGGATGGAGCGCCACGGCGTCCTGGTCATCGGCCCGAGCCCGGCGTTCCTCAACCATGTCGGTCGGGTGCTGCCCTCCCTCGGCGAGACCAACGTGGTGTTCCTGACCACCGGCGAGCTGTTCCCCGGGATACGCACCACCGCCGAGGACAGTCCCGAGGCCGCCCGCATCAAGGGCTCGCTGGGAATGTTGGACATCCTGAAAGCCGCGATCGCAGACCGGCAACGCACCCCGGAGGAGCCGCTGGAGATCAAGCTGGCCGATGTCACGGTGGCCATCAACGCCGAGACCGCCGAATGGGCGATCCAGGAGGCACGCGAGACGGGGCTCCCGCACAACGATGCCCGCACCACCTTCGTCGACGTCATCACCTGGGTGCTCACCGAGCGGGCGATCGCGCGGATCGGCAAGGGCTGGCTGAGCCGCGAGGACAAGCAGGCCTGGGAGCATCTGCGCTCCGAGTTGCTCGACGAACTCGACGACCACGAGGGGCTGGCCAGGGCGTTGAACCAGCTGTGGCCCGAGTTGACCCCGCAGGCACTGCTGTCCGGCCTCTACGAGTCCCCGGAGCGGCTCACCGCCGCCGGTGCCGATCAGGCGCTCCACCGCGCCGACGGTGCGGCGTGGACGGTCTCCGATGTGCCGCTGCTCGACGAACTGGTCGACCTGCTGGGCGGTATCAAGGTCGACAAAGCCGCCGAACGGGAACGCCAGGAGGAGCAGGCCTACGCCGCCGGTGTGCTGGACCTGATGGTGGCCCGCGAGGATCTGATGGACGACGAGGACCACCTGATCGCAGCGGACCTTATCGACGCCGAGGAACTGGCCGACCGGTTCACCGAACGCGACACCCGCGATCTCGCCGAACGGGCCGCAGCCGACCGCGAGTGGACCTACCGGCACGTCGTCGTCGATGAGGCGCAAGAGCTTTCCGAGATGGACTGGCGGGTGCTGATGCGCCGCTGCCCGAGTCGGTCGTTCACGATCGTCGGCGACCTGGCGCAGCGCCGCAGCGCGGCGGGAGCCACCTCGTGGGCCGATATGCTCAAGCCCTATGCGGCGGACCGCTGGGTGTACCGGCCGCTGACGGTCAACTACCGCACGCCGGCCGAGATCATGGCCGTCGCCGCCGCGGTGCTCGCCGAGTTCGCACCGACCGTGCAACCCCCCGAGTCGGTGCGCTCGTGCGGCGTTCAACCGTGGGCCAAGCAGGTGTCCGAGGACGAAATTGCCTCGGCGATAGCGGCTTTCACGGAAGACGAGGCGACGCGGGAGGGCACCAGCGTGGTGATCGGCCCGCCCGGCATGCCCGGCGCGGTGACCGCCGCGCATACCAAGGGTCTGGAATTCGATGCCGTTCTGGTGGTGGCACCCGAGCGGATTCTGGCCGACGGTCCACGCGGTGCGGCCGAACTCTACGTGGCGCTCACCAGGGCCACCCAGCGGCTGGGGGTGCTGCACCTGGGGCCGCTGCCACCCGCGCTGCAGATGTTGGCCTGACGGGTTCGCTACTGGGACAGGGCCATCGCCAACAGCACAAGCCATCCGACGGACACCCCGACCGCCGAACCGAGAACGAACCAGCGCCGCACCGGAATCCGGCGCCATCCCCAGACGGTCGGGGCCAGCCCGCCGACGGCCACCAGGTTGAGGCCCAGAGCCAACAACGGGTGGATGCGCAGCAGGCCCAGACCGAGCACCACGATGGCCGTGCCGACCACACCGGCGACGAACGCCGCCACGGTCAGCCCGGTACCCCAGGGTGTTGGCTCGCTCATCACTGCAATCTAGCCCGCTCGTAAAAGGCCAGCGCCGCAGCGGTGGCCACGTTGAGCGAGTCGGTGCCCCGTGACATCGGGATACGCACCCTGACATCGGCGGCCCGCATGGTGTGTTCCTTCAGCCCCGGCCCCTCGGCCCCGACCATCATCGCGATCTTCACGTCGCCGAGTTCCGCCATCGCCGAGGCGAGGGTCGGGGCGGCCGGGTTGGGCGTCATCGCCAGAACCCGGAACCCGTTGTCGCGCAGCGTGTCGAGTTCCGCGGGCCAGGCCGGCGCCCATGCATAGGGCACCAGTAGGGCGTGCCCCATCGACACCCGCACCGCGCGCCGGTACAGCGGGTCGGCGCACCCGGTGCCGAAGATCACCGCGTCCACCCCCAGGCCGGCGGCATTGCGGAAGATCGAGCCGAGGTTCTCGTGGTCGTTGACACCCTCCAGGACCGCGACGGTGCGGGCACCGTCGAGCACCTGCTCGACGGTCAGTTCGGTAGGTCTTGGCGCGGCGGCCAGCACACCGCGGTTGAGGTGAAAGCCGATGACCTCGGCCATCACCTCGGCGCCGGCGCGGTAGAACGGCACGTCCACACCGTCCAGGTCGGTTGCCAGTTCACCGAGGCGCCGGTCGGTGCCCAGCATCGCCCTCGGCCGGAACCGAGAGGCGATCATGCGTTGCACCACCAGCACACCTTCGGCGATCACGAGGCCCTTGCCGCTGGGCAGGTCCGGGCGGCGGTCCACACTGTTCAGATCGCGGAAATCGTCAAGGCGAGGGTCGGCCGGGTCCGCGATATCGATGACGTCGGCCAGCTCAGGCACCCTCGTCGACGATGGCGAGCATCAGGTCGGCGGCGGCCAACAGCGTGGCGCGCTCGTCGGCGGTCAGCTCGTCGAGCCGCTGCTGCAGCCATTCCCGACTGGCCCGGCGTTCGGCCTCGATCAGCTCCATGCCGGCCGGTGACACCGACACCAGCACCTGGCGCCGGTCGTCCGGATGTGCGATGCGGTCCACGAACCCGAGATCGACAAGGGACGCGATCACCCTGGTCATCGACGGCGGCCGGACCCGCTCGCGAGCGGCCAGCGCACCCGGGGTGATCGGCCCCTCCTTGACCAGCGTCGCCAAGGCGGAGAGCTGCGACAACGACACCGGAGAGTCCGGCCGGCGGAACCGCAGTTGGCGCGCCAACCGGATCACGGCCAACGACAGATCGCTCGGCAGCCGGGCGTCGACGTCGTCTGTCACAGGTCCGAACAATACCCAGCGGGCATCGGCTAGGTTGTCAACCGATGCCCGAGGACACCGCACCGCAGCCGCCCGCCCTCCCGGCGCGGTTGCTCGACCCGGTCCCGGTGGTCGTGGTGATCGCGATCGCCTGGCTCGTCGCGGTGGTGCTCGCCTTCACCGTCCCTGCCCTGCACGACTGGCGGCCGATCACGGTGGCCGGAGTCGGCGTCGGCATTCTGGGTACGTCGATCTTCCTGTTGCAACGGCGCTCGGCCCGTCGTGGGGACCGCGGCGCGCAACAGGGCCTCACCTGACAAGGAGCACACACATGGGAGCCCCACTGCTGCAAGCCCAGATCGATATCGATGCCCCGCCGGCAAAGGTGTGGGCACTGATATCGGATCTGAGCCGGATGCCCGAATGGAGCCCGCAGACGCGCAAGATGAAGTTGCTCGGCGGGATGCGGGTCGGCGCCAAGACGGTGAACGTCAACCGGCGAGGCCTGCAGGCATGGCCGACGACGAGCACCATCACCGCGATCGAGCCCGAGCGCAGGCTGGCATTCCGGGTGGACCTGAACGGGACCGAGTGGAGCTACGAGTTGGAGCCCATCGACGGCGGCACCAGGGTCATCGAGAGCCGCCGCGCACCCAACGGCGTCAAGAAGGTGTCGACGGTGCTGGTCAACGCCATGATGGGCGGTGTGCCCAGCTTCGAAGAGGAGTTGGTCGACGGCATGAATCAGACGCTCGCTCGCATCAAGGACGCCGCCGAACGCGGCTGAGCGGCCCGGCTCAGGTCAGGTCGAGGACGCCGTCGTCGAACGGCACGTACAGCGGCGAGCCGGACCCGGCGGGAACCGGAGTGTCCGAATGCGCGCCGCAGCCGTACGTGCTCTCGACCACGCGGCCGTCGGCGGACAACTCGTTGCAGCAGACCCCGAACAGGGTGCCCAACGACCCGGACAACTGCACGTAGAAACCACATTCGCGGCACACCCGCTTGGTGGCCCGCGCCATCGCCGATGACGGGCCGAATTCGCCTTCGTGCCAACGTTCTGCCGCGTCGAGGCGGCCCTCCAGGCTCAGCACACGGCGCCGGCCCAAGCCGATCTCGCCGGCCAGCTCGTCGAGTTCGGGGTCGCCGCTGGACAGATAGCCGGGGACCAACCGGGGATCATCGGGCGGGGTGGCCAACAGGTCGCCGGGACTCAGATCGCCGGGCTGGACGCGTTCGTCCCAGGGCACCCACTGCGGCGCCAGCAGGGCCGTCGGGCCCGGCACCAACACGACCTCGCTGATGGTCACATGATCGGCGCCGGGGTAGGCGGCGACCACCACGGCCCACTGCCAACCCTGATAGCCCGGTTGCACGGCCAGGAAGCGATGGGTTGCCGCCGACTGGTCGTCGAACACCGCGCCGAGGTACTCACCGATCGAGTCGGGTCCGCTGACCTCCTCGATCGCTTCGCGCGCAGGCCCGACGGCGCCCATCAGCAAGGCTTCCAGGGCTGGCGCTCGCTCGGGCGACACCTCGGTGTCCGGGGCGGAGTTCTCGGCTTCGGTCATGCTGTCCATCGGCGTCCATATTGCCTGACCCGACCCGTCGGAGCCACACCGGTGGCCTGCACGCGGGTGCGCAGGTCTTGAGGGACAATCGAGCACGTGTCTTCCCGGGATCCCCGCTACCACCCGCCGCGGCCGCCGTCGGCCGACGAGCACCCGGGCATGGCCAACTATCCCAGCGACGCCGACCTCCCCCGGCAACGCAGGCAGCAGACGCCCAGCGCCAACCGTTGGCTGCCACCCCTCGACGACCAGACCACCAACCACCGACGTAACGATCCACCGCCGCCGCGCAGCAGCGCCACCGGCGGCGAGCGCATCACGGTCACCCGCGCCGCCGCCCAGCGCAGCCGTGAGATGGGATCACGGATGTACGGCCTGGTGCACCGCGCCGCCACCGCCGACGGCGCCGACAAATCCGGTCTGACGGCGCTGACATGGCCGGTGGTCGCCAACTTCGCGGTGGACGCGGCGATGGCGGTGGCGCTGGCCAACACCCTGTTCTTCGCGGCGGCCTCCGGGGAGAGCAAGAGCAAGGTCGCGCTGTATCTGTTGATCACCATCGCGCCGTTCGCGGTGATCGCACCCCTGATCGGCCCGGCCCTCGACCGACTTCAGCACGGCCGCCGGGTGGCGCTGGCGTGCTCGTTCGCCGCCCGCACCGTGCTGGTCGTGGTGCTGATCGCCAACTACGACGGCGCGACGGGCAGCTTCCCGTCCTGGGTGCTGTACCCGTGCGCGCTCGGAATGATGGTCTTGTCCAAGTCTTTCAGTGTGTTGCGCAGTGCGGTGACACCGCGCGTGCTGCCGCCGTCGATCGACCTGGTGCGGGTGAACTCCAGGCTGACGACATTCGGGCTCATCTTCGGGACGATGATCGGCGGCGGTATCGCTGCGGGCTCGGAGTATCTGTTCAACATGCTCGAACTGCCCGGCGCGCTGTATGTGCTCGTCGCCGCGACCGTCGGCGGCGCCATCCTGGCCATGCGCATCCCGAAGTGGGTGGAGGTCACCACCGGTGAGGTGCCCGCCACACTGAGCTATCACGGTGGCACCGACCAGCTGCGCAGGCGCCCGGATCGCAGCGCCGCCCGGCAACCACTGGGCCGCAACATCATCACCAGCCTCTGGGGAAACTGCACGATCAAGGTGATGGTCGGTTTCCTGTTCCTGTATCCGGCCTTCGTGGCCAAGGCGCACGGCGCCGGCGGTTGGGAACAGCTGCGCATCCTCGGCCTCATCGGCGCCGCCGCGGCCATCGGCAACTTCGCCGGAAACTTCACCGCCGCGCGGCTCAAGCTCGGTAGGCCTGCCCTGCTGGTGGTCCGCGCGGCCATCGTCGTGACGGCGGCGGCGTTGGCGGCCGCGGTCACCGGCAACCTGCTGGTCGCCGCCGCGGCAACGCTGATCACCTCCGGCTCCAGCGCCATCGCGAAGGCATCGCTGGACGCATCGCTGCAGGACGACCTGCCCGAGGAATCGCGGGCCTCGGCATTCGGCCGCTCCGAATCGGTGTTGCAGCTGGCCTGGGTGCTCGGCGGGGCGACCGGCGTTCTCATCTACACCGAACTGTGGGCGGGCTTCACGACCGTCACCGCGATACTGATTCTGGGGCTGGCACAGACATTGGTCAGTTACAACGGCGCATCACTCATCCCGGGATTTGGCGGCAACCGTCCCGTCCTGGCCGAAACCGAAGGCGGCATCCTGAACTCCCCCGATCCCACCGTCCGGAGCCATCGATGAAGCGCGGCCTGGCAGCCCTCGCCATCGTCGCACTGCTGGCCACCGCGGGCACCGTCGCGTTGGTGATGCAGCTGCGCAAGCAGCCGCACAGCCCGTTCCCGCAGATCAGCGCCTACTCACACGGGGAGACCGTCCGCATCGGACCGTACTTCTACTGCAGTGTGGAAAATCTCGATGATTGCGAGAACCCGGAGACGACGGGCGAGCTCACCCTCACCTCGCGTAGCGCGCTGCAGCTTTCCGTCGAGCCTGCGATTGCCAGGGCGCCCTGGTGGCTGGCACGCACGTACGAGGGTGCCGATGCCGCGATCGTGCAGGAGTTCCGCCCGAATACCAGGACGGCGGTGACGATCCCGCCGATCGACGCGCGGTACGGCAGGCTGACCGGAGTGGTGGTACAGCTGCCGACACTGGTACGTGACGAGTTCGGCAACGAGTTCCCGCTACCGCACGCCGAATGGTCGGTGCGCACCGTCTGGGAGCCCTCCGCGCAGTACCCGGAGTCGGTGTCGGATTACCCCGGTCACTGACCGGCGGTGTGCCCGGCCGGTACCCGCTCGCCCTCACGCGTGGGCCCAGGCGGCGTGCCGTCGCCGAATGGCCTGCCGCCCAGGGATTCCCGGCCGTGCGGTGTCAGCCAGCCGGCCAGCTCCGGCCCCTTCGGGACGACCTGGGTGGGGTTGATGTCGGTGTGCACGATGTAGTAGTGCTGTTTGATCTGCACGAAGTCGGTCGTGTCGCCGAAGCCCGGGGTCTGGAACAGATCACGCGCATAGGCCCACAGCACCGGCATCTCGGAGAGCTTCGACCGGTTGCACTTGAAGTGTCCGTGGTAGACGGGATCGAACCGCGCCAGGGTGGTGAACAGCCGCACATCGGCCTCGGTGATGGTGTCGCCGACCAGATACCTTTGCGCGGAGAGCCTTTCGGTCAGCCAATCCAGCGCGGTGAACAGCCGGTCGTAGGCGGCGTCGTAGGCGTTCTGGGATCCGGCGAATCCGCAGCGGTAGACCCCGTTGTTGACCTCGGTGTAGATGCGCTGGGCCACCTCGTCGATCTCATCGCGCAGCGGTTCGGGATAGAGCTGCGGGGCGCCCTCGCGGTGATACTGCGTACACTCGGTGGAGAAGTCCAAGGTGATCTGGGCGAAGTCGTTGGTGACCACCTGGCCGGTGGGCACGTCGACGATGGCGGGCACCGTGACGCCCTTGGGGTAGTCCGGGATGCGCTTGTCATAGGCATCGCGCAGATAGTGGATGCCCAACACCGGATCGACCCCGTCGGGATCGAGGTCGAAGGTCCAGCTGCGCTCGTCGTGGGTGGGTCCGCAGAATCCGATGGACAACACGTCCTCCAGGCCCAGCAGCCGGCGCACGATGATCGCGCGATTGGCCCATGGGCACGCCCGTGCCACCACCAACCGGTAGCGGCCGGGCTCGACGGGATAACCGTCGGCACCGTCGGCGGTGATGCGGGTGTCGATGTACTTGGTGTCGCGGCTGAACTCACCCTCGGGGTTCACATAGCTCATGGCACCAGTGTTCCCAATTTCGCGCCAAAACCCGCAGTCTCGGCGCGGACGATCTAGGCGTCGAGCTCGCGCGCCACTGCCTTGACGACCTCGGACACCCGCCGGGCGACCTTGCGGTCGGGGTACTTGCCGTTGCGCAACTCGGGCTGGATCGTGCTCTCCAGCAGCGTGATCAGGTCACCGATCATGCCGTGCAGCTCATCGGGGGTGTGCTTGCGCTCGACGGTGGCCGTCTCACGGCGCGTCCGCGACAGGCTCGGCGGCGGATCGATCAGCTTGACCTGCAGCGCCTGCGGGCCGCGGCGGCCGGCGGCAATGCCGAACTCGACCTTCTGGCCGGCCTTGAGTCCCTCGACACCCGAGGGCAGCGCCGAGGAGCGCACGTAGACGTCCTCGCCCTCCTCCTGGGAGAGAAAGCCGAAGCCCTTCTCGGAGTCGTACCACTTCACCTTGCCGGTCGGCACTGCTGTCACCCGTTCACTCGGTAGATCACATAATTAATGCGTCCCGCCTGCGCAGGACGCAATGGCTTTGATCCTAACAAGTAGGCTGGGCGGACAGCCCGGAGGAGACCATGCGCCTGATCCTGAACGTCATCTGGTTGATCTTCGGTGGGCTCTGGCTGGCACTTGGCTACTTCCTCGCCGGGATCATCTGCTTCATCTTGATCGTCACCATCCCGTTCGGGTTTGCCGCCTTCCGCATCGGCGTCTACGCCCTGTGGCCGTTCGGCTACAAGGTCGTCGACAAGCCCGGGGTGCGGCCCGGCGCAGCGATCGGCAACGTCATCTGGTTGATCGTCGCCGGGATCTGGCTGGCGATCGGTCATGTGCTCTCCGCAATCGCCTTCGCCATCACCATCATCGGCATCCCGCTGGCCATCGCGACACTCAAGCTGATCCCGGTCTCGCTGATGCCGCTGGGCAAGGAGATCGTGCCGACCGACGAACCGTTCGCCGGAGTCGCGCGGTGACGGTGACCAATCTCGGGCTGCCCATGCCGACGCGGCCGAACACTCCGGGCATGCCCACCCGCGGCCCGTTGGTCGACACCTTCGGCCGCGTCGCCACCGATCTGCGCGTCTCGTTGACCGACCGCTGCAATCTGCGCTGCACCTACTGCATGCCCGCCGAGGGCCTGGACTGGTTGCCGGACAACCAGCTGCTGCGCGCCGACGAACTGGCCAGACTGCTGCGTATCGCCGTGACGCGGCTCGGCATCACCAGCATCCGGTTCACCGGCGGCGAGCCACTGGTGTCCCGGGACCTCGAAGCCACCATCGCCGCTGCGGCGGCATTACATCCCCGCCCCGAGATCGCCGTGACCACCAACGGCCTCGGTCTCAAGCGGCGCGCCAAGGCACTCAAGGACGCGGGCCTGAACCGGGTGAACGTCTCACTGGACACGGTCAACGCCGAACATTTCGCCCAGATCACCCGTCGCGACCGGCTCGATGATGTGTTGGCAGGCCTGGCAGCCGCCGCCGAGGCCGGCCTGGGACCGGTCAAGGTCAACGCGGTCCTGGATCCGCGCACCGGCCTCGACGACGTGGTGCCGCTGCTGCGCTTCTGCCTGGACCACGGCTACCAACTCCGGGTGATCGAGCAGATGCCACTGGACGCCGGCCATGAATGGTCGCGCGCCAAGACCATCGACGGTCAGACGGTCCTGGACACCCTGCGCCGACACTTCGACCTACGGCCCGACCCCAGCCCGCGGGGCTCGGCACCGGCCCAGTTGTGGCGGGTGGACGGCGGCACCGGGACCGTCGGCGTCATCGCCTCGGTCTCGGAGTCGTTCTGCGGGGCGTGTGACCGGACCCGGCTGACCGCCGACGGCCAGATCCGCAACTGCCTGTTCGCGACGACGGAGACCGACCTGCGCCGGCTGCTACGCGACGGCGCGGACGACGACGACATCGAGGCGGCCTGGCGGTCGGCGATGTGGGCGAAGGCGGCCGGACACGGCATCAACGACCCCAACTTCGTCCAGCCCGCACGACCGATGAGCGCGATCGGCGGCTAGCTGTGAGCGAGATAGAGATAGAGGTCCGGTACTTCGCGGCCGCACGGGCGGCGGCAGGAACCGAGACCGAAACGTTGCGGGTTCCGGGCGGGACCACCGTGCTTGCCGTCGTCGACGAACTGGCCGGGCGCGGGCCCGAGTTGGCGAAAGTGCTCGCACGCTGCTCGTACCTGGTCGACGGAGTGGCGGTACGCGATAAAAACGTTCCGCTCTCAACGTCCGAGACGCTCGACGTGTTACCCCCATTCGCCGGCGGATAGCCGTGATTTGCGTCACATAGCGAACCGGCCACCTGGGGTACACCTGCGGTTTGCGCCCGGAAAACACCTGCAGAAACGCCCGAGCTCCCTGCGCCTTTAATGTCCTCTCATAGTTCTTAAGCACGGGAAACGCCGAGAGCCGACGGAGATGACGCTCCAAGGTTCACGGGCTAACGTCTTGCCAAGCCTTTCGACCCAAATCGGTTGGCCCGCCTTGACTGATTGCGCCGAGCTCCATCCATCAGCCAAGGGACACACCAACAAATTGGATGGAGGCGGGGGACCCACCGGTCCGCCGAACAAGCAGACCAGGGACCGCAAGGTTCCTTGGGGTGAAGCTCTGGTCACGACGACAGAGCCGGGCAACCTCTCCAGCCCGAACCCGACAGCTGACCTCGTGGGCGCTGATGAGAGGACCTTTTACCTACATGAGTGGACGGCACCGTAAGCCCACGTCATCGTCAATAAGCGTCGCGAAGATCGCCTTCACGGGTGCAGTCATCGGCGGCGGCAGCATCGCACTCGCCGGGCACGCCGGCGCCGCCACCGATGCCGAGTGGGACACCGTCGCGAACTGCGAGTCCAGCGGTAACTGGGCGATCAACACCGGCAACGGCTACCACGGTGGCTTGCAGTTCTCGCCGAGCACGTGGGCCGGACACGGCGGTGGCGAGTTCGCCCCGGCCGCCTATCTGGCCACCAAGGAAGAGCAGATCGCCGTCGCCGAACGGGTGCTCGCCAGCCAGGGCAAGGGCGCCTGGCCCACCTGCGGTCGTGGTCTGTCGGGCCCGACGCCGCGCAACGTGCTGCCCGAGCCTGCTCCGCTGGACAACCCGCTGGTGAATCCGCAGCTGCCGCCCCCGCCGCCTGCTCCCCTTCCGCCGGCTCCCCTGCCCCCGGCCCCGGTCGATGCGCTTGCCGCTCCCCTGCCGCCGGCCCCGCTGCCGCCCCCGCCCGCTCCGCTGCCCCCGGCCCCGATCGACGCCGTCCCGCTGGCCGCCCCTGCACCCCTGCCCCCGGCCCCGGCCCCGCTGCCTCCCGCACCGGCCCCGGCGCCCGTGGACGCCGTCGCACTCTCCGCTCCTGCCCCGCAGGCTCCGGTGGACCCCGCCGTGCCGCTGCCCGGCGCCCCCATCGACGCCCTGCCGCTGGACGCGCCGCTGCCGCCGGCCCCGGCCGTCAACGCCGCGAACTGGGACACCGCGGAGTCCGCGCCCCACCAACCGCAGCTGTGGTCGCTGGAGGCCCCGCTGCCGATGGAGCCCGCTCCAGTGATCCCGGCACCCGCGCCTGCCCCGGCACCGGTGCCCGGGGCGCCCGTCGCGCCGCCCGCCTCGGATCCGGCCGCCCAGCCCGTCTCCGCTGACCAAGCCGTCCCGGCCGAGGGTGTGCCGCACCTGGTCAGCCCGGAGAACCTGCCGCCGGGAACCACCCTCAATCCGACTGCGCTTCCCAACGAGGGCCCCAACGTCAGCTACCTGCGCCAGATCTGGAACGCGGTGCAGCAGCAGCAGATCACCGGCCGCGACGCCCTGCTCGCGATCACCACGCAGCGCTCGCTGGCCGGCGAGGCCCCCGGACCGCAGGTGCCGATGGCTCCGCCCGCGCCCGGCGCACCGCTGCCGCCGCCGGCCCCAGGCGCACCGGTCCTCACGCCGGTCCCGCCCGCGCCGCTGCCCTGACACAGCACGTCGAGAAGCCCGCATCCGAAAGGATGCGGGCTTCTTCGGTTCTGGGTGTCGCGCCGATACTAGGCCGAATTGACCCATTCATCGGTGCCGTCGCCGAAGTGCTGGTGCTTCCAGACCGGCAACCGCTCCTTGACGATGTCGACCATCCGCGCGCACGTCGCGAATGCCGCGCCGCGATGATCGGCGGCCACCGCGACCACCAGCGCGGCATCGCCGATGCTCAGATTGCCGATGCGGTGACTCACGGCCACGGCACGCACGCCCGCTGCTCCCGCCGCGACCTCGTGCACGACCTCGGCGAGGGTCTCCAGGGCCGACGGGTGCGCCGAGTACTCCAGCCGCGTGACCGGGCGTCCGCCGTCGTGGTCACGGACGACCCCGGCGAACCCGACCACCGCGCCCGCTGCGGCATGCGCCACCAGGTCCTCGTGCTCGGTCAGCGAGATCGGTTCCTCGGACAGTCCGACCCGCAGGACGTCAGCGCCCATGGTCACCCCCGGCCAGTTGATCGAGTGCGTGCTCCAGCACATCGGCAAGGACGCCGAGACCGTCCTTCACCCCGCCCGACGATCCGGGCAGATTGACGACAAGCGTCGACCCGCTGACCCCGCAGACGCCGCGGGACAGCACCGATGTCGGCACCGCAGGCAGTCCCGAGCGGCGAATCGCATCGGCAAGCCCGGGAATCTGATAATCCACGACGGCGGCGGTGATATCGGCGGTGCGGTCCGTCGGCGAGATGCCGGTACCGCCCGAAGTGATGATGACCGACACCCGTTCGGCAACGGCCCGGCGCAGTGCGGTCTCGACGTCGTCACCGTCGGCCACCACGATCGGCGCGGGGACGTCGAACCCACGCTCACCGAGCCAGTCCGCGATGATCGGGCCGGTCCGGTCTTCATAGATGCCGGCGGCGGCCCGGGTGGAAGCGATGATGACCCGCGCGGTCCTCATGGGGTCCAGGTGCCCGTTTTGCCGCCCTCTTTGCGCAGCACGTGGACGTCGTCGATGCGGGCGGCAGGATCGACGGCCTTGATCATGTCGTAGACGGTGAGCGCCGCGATGCTGACCGCCGTCAGCGCCTCCATCTCCACGCCGGTGCGGTCGGTGGTGCGGACGGTCGCGGTGATGGTCACTTCCGTTGCGCCGATGCCGAATTCGACATCGACACCGGTCAGAGCCAATTGATGACAGAGCGGGATGAGATCGCTGGTGCGTTTGGCCGCCATGATCCCGGCGACCCGCGCGGTGGGTAGCGCATCACCCTTGGGCAGCCCGCCCGTGGCGATCAATTCGATGACATCGGCCCGGGTGTGCACGCTGCCCCGAGCGACAGCGGTGCGCTTGGTGGCGGACTTGGCCGTCACGTCGACCATGTGGGCCGCGCCGGCCTCGTCGAGGTGCGAAAGGCCGCTCACCGCTACTTGTTGACGACGGTGACCGGGTGCACGTACGGCAGCTCCTCGGCCGGCAGCGGGAAGGTCACGTCGCCGAACGGGGACAACGATCCGGTGCGGTCGCTGACGAGCTCGCTGACCGCGTGGTCACCCTCGGCAACCTCGGGCCAGCCGTTGTCTACGTATTGGTTCTTCTTGTCTGCCACACCCGACATTGTGGCAGGTACTACGCGCGGTGGCGAGACCGGGACGCTGCTTTACGCTGGTCAGCAATGACCCGGGGAATCAAGAGCGTGCCGCTGGGCGTCTGGCTGGCAGACCTGCCCGATGAGCGCCTGGTACGGCTGCTCGAGCTGCGGCCCGACCTCACCGCGCCGCCGCCGAGCACGATCGCGGCGTTGGCCGCGCGGGCGCAGGCCCGCCAGTCGGTGAAGGCTGCCACGGACACACTGACCTTCCTGCACCTGGCCGTCCTGGACACGCTGTTGGTGTTGCACGCCGACGCCGCCGCGGTGCCTCGGGACGCGGTGGCCGATTTCATCGGCGCGCGCGCCGACCGCGCGGACGTGGACGAAGCCCTCCAGGATCTGCAGGACCGCGCGCTGGTGTGGGGTGACGAGGGCCTGCGCGTGGTCGCCGAGGTGAGCGCGGGTGTGCCCTGGTACCCGGGGCAGGCCGTGCCCGACGGGCCCACTCCGACCGCCGACGAGATCCGCCGACTGATCGACGCGCTCGACGAACCCAGCAGGGAGCTGCTGACCAGACTGGTCGAGGGTTCCCCGGTCGGGCGCACCCGGGATGCCATCCCCGGGGCGCCTGCCGACCGGCCCGCCCAGCGACTGCTCGCCGAGGGTCTGCTGCACCGCATCCCCAGCGATACCGACGACACCGTGATCCTGCCCAGGGTGGTGGGCCAGGTGTTGCGCGGTGACTTGCCTGGGCCGACCGGTCTGCGCACACCCGATCCCGCGGTACACACCACCACCCAGGCCGAGGTGGATTCGGTGGCCGCCGGCGCCGCCATCGACCTGCTGCGCGAGATTGACCTGGTGATCCAGACACTGTCCGATGCTCCGGCCTCGGAGCTGCGCAGCGGCGGCCTCGGTGTCCGCGATGTCAAGAAATTGACCAAGCTCACCGGCATCGACGAACAGCGCCTGGCACTGATCCTGGAGTTGTCCGCGGCGGCAGGCCTGCTCGCACCGGGAACCCCCGACCCGGAGCCCGCGGCGGGCAACTCGCCGTACTGGGCACCGACCGTCGGTGCGGACCGCTTCATCGAGATGTCCACGGCAGCGCGCTGGCAGCTGATCGCATGGACCTGGTTGAATCTGCCGGCCCGGCCCAGCCTGGTCGGTCAGCGGGGTCCCGATGGCAAGCCCTACGGCGTGTTGTCCGATGCCCTGTATTCGACGGCGGCCCCCCTGGATCGCCGCCTGCTGTTGACGGTGCTGGCCGGATTGCCCGCCGGGGCCGGGGTCGATGCGGAGTCGGCGGCACTGGCGATGATCTGGCAGCGCCCGCGATGGGCGGCTCGTCTGCAGCTGGGCCCGGTGACCGATCTGCTGCGCGAGGCCCATGCCGTCGGATTGGTGGGCCGCGGCGCCATCGCGACGCCGGCGCGGGCCATGCTGGCCCAGCAGTCCGAGGACGCCGCGGATGCCACCATCGCCGCGATGGACAAGGTGCTGCCCGCGCCGCTGGATCATTTCCTGCTGCAGGCCGACCTGACCGTGGTGGTGCCCGGCCCGCTGCTGCGCGAGCTCGCCGAACAGCTCGACGTCGTCGCGACCGTCGAGTCGGCGGGTGCGGCGATGGTCTATCGCATCAGCGAGGCATCCATCCGCCGCGCGCTCGATGCCGGTCGCACCGCGGGCGGGTTGCACGCGTTTTTCGAGAAGCACTCGAAAACTCCTGTCCCGCAAGGTCTGACGTACCTCGTCGACGATGTGGCACGACGGCACGGCCAGCTGCGGGTCGGGATGGCGGCGTCGTTCGTGCGCTGCGAGGACCCCGCGCTGTTGGCCCAGGCCGTGGCGACCCCGGCGGCCGAACCGCTGGAGCTGCGCATCCTGGCGCCCACCGTCGCGGTGTCGCAGGCCCAGATCGGCGACGTGCTGGCCGCACTGCGCGCAGGCGGGTTCGTCCCGGCCGCCGAGGACGCTTCCGGGGCGGTCGTCGACATCCGCGCCCGCGGGGCCCGGGTGCCCACCCTGAGCCGACGTCGGGTCTTCCGGCCGCTGACGGCGCCGACGAACCAGACCCTCGGCGCGATCGTCGCGGTGATGCGCAGCGTGGCCGCCTCGCCGCGGTCCAACGAGCGGCTGGATCCGGCGGTGCTGATCGCACTGTTGCAACAGGCGGCGGTCGAGCAGACCACGGTGGTGATGGGTTACGTCGACCCGGCCGGGGTGGCCACCCAGCGGGTGGTGGCCCCGATCAACATCCGCGGCGGCCAGTTGACGGCGTTCGACCCCGCCGCCGGACGGGTCCGGGAGTTCGCGATCCACCGCGTGACATCCGTGGTGTCGGCCGACTCTGGATAATGGACGGGATGAGCACCGAGGGCCCACTGATCGTGCAGTCCGACAAGACCGTGCTGCTCGAAACCGATCACGAACTCGCCGGCGCCGCGCGCGCCGCGATCGCGCCGTTCGCCGAACTGGAACGCGCACCCGAACACATCCACACCTATCGGATCACCCCGCTGGCGCTCTGGAACGCCCGCGCCGCGGGCCATGACGCCGAGCAGGTCGTCGATGCGCTGGTCAGCTTCTCCCGCTACGCGGTACCGCAGCCGCTGCTGGTCGACATCGTCGACACCATGGCGCGCTACGGGCGCCTGCAGCTGGTCAAGCACCCCGCGCACGGGCTGACGCTGGTCAGCCTGGATCGCGCGGTGCTCGAAGAGGTCCTGCGCAACAAGAAGATCACCCCGATGCTCGGTGCCCGCATCGACGACGACACCGTCATCGTGCACGGCAGCGAGCGAGGGCGGATCAAACAGATGCTGCTCAAGATCGGCTGGCCCGCCGAGGATCTGGCCGGTTACGTCGACGGTGAGGCACACCGGATCGACCTCGCCCAGGACGGTTGGGCGCTGCGCGACTACCAGGAGATGGCGGCCGAATCGTTCTGGGCAGGCGGCTCGGGTGTGGTCGTGCTGCCGTGCGGCGCCGGGAAAACGATCGTCGGCGCCGCCGCCATGGCCAAGGCCGGTGCCACCACCCTGATCCTCGTCACCAACACGGTGGCGGGCAGGCAGTGGAAACGCGAGCTGATCGCACGGACCTCGCTCACCGAGGAGGAGATCGGCGAGTACTCGGGCGAGCGCAAGGAGATCCGCCCGGTCACCATCGCGACCTATCAGGTGATCACCCGGCGCACCAAGGGCGAATACAAGCACCTCGAACTCTTCGACAGCCGCGACTGGGGCCTGATCATCTACGACGAGGTGCATCTGCTGCCCGCGCCGGTGTTCCGGATGACCGCCGATCTGCAGTCGCGCCGCCGGCTCGGATTGACCGCCACCCTCATTCGGGAGGACGGTCGCGAGGGTGACGTGTTCTCGCTGATCGGTCCGAAGCGCTACGACGCGCCGTGGAAGGACATCGAGGCCCAGGGCTGGATCGCACCGGCCGAGTGCATCGAGGTCCGGGTCACCATGACCGACAACGAACGGATGATCTACGCGACCGCCGAACCGGAGGAACGCTACAAGCTGTGCTCGACGGCGCACACCAAGATCGCGGTGGTGAAGTCGATCTTGGAGAAGCACAAGAACGAGCCGACACTGGTGATCGGCGCCTACCTAGACCAGCTCGACGAACTCGGCCAGGAACTCGGTGCGCCGGTGATCCAGGGGTCGACCAAGAACGCCGAGCGCGAGGAGCTCTTCGACCAGTTCCGGCGCGGCGAGATCCGCACCCTGGTGGTCTCCAAGGTCGCCAACTTCTCCATCGACCTGCCAGAAGCCTCGGTCGCCGTCCAGGTTTCGGGAACCTTCGGGTCGCGTCAGGAGGAGGCGCAGCGGTTGGGCCGGTTGCTGCGGCCCAAGGCCGACGGCGGTGGCGCGATCTTCTATTCGGTGGTCAGCCGCGACAGCCTGGATGCCGAGTACGCCGCACACCGGCAGCGGTTCCTGGCCGAGCAGGGCTACGGCTACCTCATCAAGGACGCCGACGACCTGCTTGGCCCGGCGATATGACCGTTGGCCGGGTGGTCCCGATCTTGACCGTGCCCGATGTCGACGCCGCCCGTGCCGCGTATATCGCGACGCTCGGGCTGACCGAGGTGATGAACCACGGTTGGATCGTCACGCTTGCCGATGCCGACCACCGTCATCAGCTGAGCCTGATGACAAGAGATCAGACCGCGCCGGTCAACCCCACGGTGTCGGTCGAGGTCGATGATGTCGATGCCGCGTACCAGGCAGCGGTGGCCGCCGGACTGACCATCGTGCACCCGCTCTCCGATGAGCCGTGGGGTGTACGGCGGTTCTTCTTCGCCGACGCCGCGGGCAATATCGTCAACGTGTTGTCACACCGCGGCTAGGAATCGAGCGCCCCGGCCGCCACCGCGGCCAGGTTGATCCGGGTGAGCACGGAGTGCAGCTGCTCCAGTTCGGCCATGTCGACGCCGAGTCGGGCCACCACGGCCGGGGGGATGGCCAGCGCCTGCCGTCGCAGTGCGGAACCGCCCTTGGTCAGGGTGACCAGCGTGGTGCGCTCGTCGGAGACACTGCGGGTTCGGCTGATGAATCCGAGCGCCTCGAGGCGTTTGAGCATCGGCGAGACGGTGGCCGAGTCCATCTGTAGCAGCCCGGCGATCTGCTTGACCGACAGCGCATCACCGCCAGCCTTGTCGTTGTCCCACAGCGCCAGCATCACGAGGTACTGGGGATGGGTCAGGCCCAGCGGTTCCAGGAGCGGGCGGTACACCGCCAGCACTGCGCGGTTGGTAACCGCCAGCGCGAAACACACCTGACGTTCCAGGGCGAGGGGGTCGAGGTCTTCGGTCACAGCGGCCACCATCACACTGTACTACTTGCTTCGCCTACTAATAGTTAGGGTACTATCTAAAGTATGGCCGCAACACCGAGCTTCTTCCAGCGGGTGCTCTATGCATATGGACGCCGCCTGCCCGACTCCATGCGCGATTGGGTGACGGCCGACCTGACCGGCAAGGGTGCGGTGCGCAGGCACATGCTGCGCTACGCGATCCCACCGGCCGTCATCCTCGCTCCGCTGTGGCTGTTGCCGGCATCACTGTACGTCCACCTGGAGATGACCGTGCCCATTTACACCTGGGCATTGATCATGGCCTTCGTGCTGAACAAGGTGTGGCGTCGGCACCGACTGTCCCAGCACGGGCTGGACCCCAAACTGATCGACACGATGAACCGCGAGAAGAACGCCCGCCTGCACGAGGACTACGCGCGCCGCTACGGCGCCCGTCCGCAGGACGCCGAATGGCAGTCCAACCCGAGCCCGTTCTAGACGTGCGGACCGACGGCCTTCACGACGGTCAACAGCACCACCGAATCTTCGAGCGCCGACAGCCCGTGCCGAACCTTCGGCACCACCAGATGATCGCCGGCTGAGCCCTCCCAGTTCGCCTCGGCCGTCGTGAGCCGGACCCGGCCCTGCAGCACCTGCAGCGTCGCCTCCCCCGGGCTCTCGTGATCGTCGAGCCCGTTTCCCGCCGACAGCGCCAACAGCGTCTGCCGCAAGCTGTGTTCGTGTCCGCCGTAGACGGTGTGCGCACTGCGACCACTGCTGGCCGAACGTGCGGTCTCCAGATGCTCGCGAGCCAGCGCGGTCAGTGAGATCTTTTCCATACCTGCCACTATCGCACCTCTGACAAGGGCCGAGGGTCGGCGTCAGGTGCTGAACCCGACCGCCAAAAAAGTTTCACTCCAAGGCATTTCGGCGCAGTCCACTGCGCCACGTCAGCCACAGCCGCTCCCCTAGCTCAGGGCAGGAATGACCTCACGCTCGAAGAGTTCGATCCCAGAGCGGTCGTAGGCCGCTTCGGGGAAGTACATGATGGCGTATTCGCACCCGAGATCACGCAGCCGCGAGAGGCGTTCGATGACCTGCTCGGGGGTACCGGTGGCCGAGTCCGGCGAGGCGACGTTGGCGAGCATGGCATCGATGGCAGGTGCGGCGTCCTCGCCGACGGCGCCGACCTGGCGGTCCCGGATGTGCTGCAGGCGCCGGCTCACCTCGTCTTCGGAACTTGCCAGGACGCAGTTGAAGTTCGCCGAGCGGACGATGGCGTCGAAGTCGGTGCCCACCGCGCGACAGTGCTCGGCCAGCACATCGGACTTGTGCCGAAAATCCTCCGGCGCGCTGCTGAAGTTCGTGTAGCGGGCGTATTTGGCCGCGATCTTCAATGTCACCTTCTCGCCGCCGCCTGCGATCCACAGCGGCGGCCCGCCCTCCTGCAGCGGCTTGGGCGCGACGATGGCGTCGTTCACCTGGTAGTGCTTGCCGTCGAAGGTCACCCGGCCGTCGCGCCAGGCGTCGCGCATGATCTGCACACCCTCGTCGAGTCGGCCCAGCCGAGCGCCCGCCGAGGGGAACCCGTAGCCGTAGGCGCGCCACTCGTGTTCGTACCAGCCGCCACCGATACCCATCTGGACGCGGCCGCCGGAGATGATGTCGGTGGTGGCGGCGACCTTTGCCAGGTAGGCCGGGTTGCGGTAGCTCATGGCGGTGCACATCTGGCCCAATTTCACCCGTTCGGTCACCGCCGCGAACGCCGCCATCAGCGACCAGGCCTCATGGGTGGCCTCGTCGGTGGGTAGCGGAACGGTGTGGAAGTGGTCGTACACCCACACCGAGTCCCACGTGCTGTTATCGGCGTGACGAGCCAGTTCATTCATCACTGACCAGTGGTTTTCGGTGGGGATGTCGACGAGATCGAGTCGCCAACCCTGCGGGATGAACAGTCCGAAGCGCATAGCCATCGACTTTAGGCCCACGCGCCACTTTCTTACATCGTCTACACTGTGACGGGATCGTTGCTGTACCTAAATCGTTGCTGCACCAAATGAAGGACATGGTCATGACTGCCCTCCGACGTCGCATCGCGAATGCCGCGCTGGCGGCTGCGCTGCCGCTGACCGCCATGACCGTGGCCTTCGCACCCCCGGCGCTTGCCGAGCAGTGCTCGCGCGGTCAGGTCTCCTACAACGGCAACTGCGTCGACACCTGCAATGACTCTCAGGTCCGCAACTCCGACACCGGCGAATGCCAGTCGTTGATCTCGGCCGCCGTCCAGAAGGCCCGGACGCCTGCCGTCGCCAAACTGACCCCTGATCAGCTGGGTGGCGTGGTGCAGTTGGCCCGCAACGTCGGCGCGATCCCCGAGATCAACTCGACCATCGGTACGTCCTTCGGCATCGCCAACACCATCGTCGGCTGGCCCGCGGTGCTCGCCGGCGCCGCCGCAGACACCGCCGCCGTTCTGGCGCTGTTCGGCCTGTTACCCGGTGAGGTCAATCCCTTGGGCGGTGCCCTGGGTGCCGTTCAGGCAACCGGTCAAACCTTCTCGGCTGTCTCCGATGTGGCACGAGTGTCCACGGCACTTCCTGCGCTGGGTCTGCCGAGCCTTCCCCCACCGCCCGCCGGGCTTCCCGGCTTGCCGCCGCCCCCGCCGATCGGGCTGCCCGGTCCCCCGCAGCTGCCGCCCCCGCCGCCGATCGGGCTGCCGGGCCTGCCGCCGCCTCCGGGATTGCCCGGTCCGCTGCTCGGTTGTGGCCCGCGACTGCTGTTCTTCACCCCCTGCATCTGATCAGGGCCATCGGCAGCTAGCCGAGGTCGGACACCTCGCGCAGCGGCCGGCCGCGACCGCGGTACAGATCGGCGTCCGCGCGGGCATACAGCCCGGCAATATCGGCGGGTGCCGCGTCGGTGGCGGTGCCGATGCTGACCCCGGGTGTGCTCGAGCGGATTCCGTCGAGCAGTCGTTCACATTGCGTGGTGGTCGCGCCCGCCAGACAGATCGCGAACTCGTCGCCCCCCAAGCGCGCCAAGACCGCCCCGCGCGGTACCAACCTCGACCACAACTGTGCGTAGTCGGTGATACGCCGGTCACCCGCCGAATGTCCCTGGGTGTCGTTGATCGCCTTGAGCCCGTCGATATCCAGCGCTATCACCGTGACCGGTCGCGCACCCGACCGGCCGATCAGATCCGCGGTCGCCATCTCCCAGCCCGCGCGGTTCGCCAGTCCGGTGAGCGGATCGGTGCACGCGGCGGTGAACATCGCACGCATCAGTAATCCGAAGGATTCCGCCGCACCGGTGATCGCGACCGCGATGATGAGGAAGGTGATCACCCCGACATGCGGTGCCGGGGCCACCGCGACCGCGCCGACACAGCACATGACCAGTATCGCGATCCACGTCCACGCGCGGCGGGCCGGATAGAAGGCGCGTAGGTACATCGCCAGGAACATCGGCGCGATTAGGCACATGTATTCGGCGGTCAGGGTGACGTGGAAGGCCATCACCGTCGGGGTGGCGGCGACCGCGGCGACGGTGGCGGGCAGCGTGTGGTCCGGGCGGACGGCCAGCTGGATCAGCGCCGCTGCGCTGAGTGCAACCGCGATGATGCCGCCGACGGGATTGGCGAACTCGAGGTCGGTACGCACCGGGAAGATCGTGAACACGACACCATAGGTGTAGAGAAACCCGGTGGCGCACAGGTAGATGCGCAGTAGCCGGACCGACTGGTCGGCGATGGCCGGGAACTTCGCTGCCGAACGCGAGGCGAAGTGGGTCATCCGGTCAGCCTGCTCTACCGGGTCGGCAGATACAACGTGACCACTATCCCGAGAAGCACCCGCGGTACTCGCGCGGTGTGGTGCGCATCTGCCGGACGAAGTGATGGCGGAAGGTCACCGGTGACTCGAAGCCGACCCGCGTGGCGATCTGTTCGACGCCGAGGTCCGAGGATTCCAGCAGCGCCAGGCTGGCCTGGATGCGTTGCTCGATAAGCCATTTGATCGGCGTGGTCCCGGTGGCCTTGGCGAACTGGCGCAGGTAGCTGCGCCGGGACAGCGACGACCGCTCGGCGAGCTCGTCGAGGGTGATGGGTCGGTCCAGATGTTCCAGCGCCCAGGCCATCCCGGCGGCGATCCGGCCGTCGACCGTCGGTTCGGGGACCGGCGTTTCGATGTACTGCGCCTGCCCGCCTGCGCGGTGCGGTGAGATGACCAGACGCCGGGCGACGTCATTGGCCACCCGCACGCCGTGGTCGGCACGCACGATGTGCAGGCACAGAT
Source organism: Mycobacterium sp. VKM Ac-1816D (assembly GCF_000416385.1). Taxonomy (NCBI): domain Bacteria; kingdom Bacillati; phylum Actinomycetota; class Actinomycetes; order Mycobacteriales; family Mycobacteriaceae; genus Mycobacterium; species Mycobacterium sp. VKM Ac-1816D. The sequence continues at coordinate 165,643 of NZ_AOHQ01000136.1, read as the reverse complement.
CCAGCCCGGCCGCGCAGCCCGCGCTGGTGAGCACCCGCCCGTTGTCGACGTAGAGCGGCGCCGGATCCACATCGATCGCCGGATAGCGCTGCGCCAACAGGTCGGCGTAGATCCAGTGTGTCGTCGCGGTGCGCCCGTCGAGCACGCCGGCCGCAGCCAGCGCGAAGGCACCGGAGCAGATGGAGACCAACCGGGCACCCCGGGCATCGGCCGCGCGGATGGCGTCGAGCAGATCATCCGAGGGTGCCTGCTCGACATCGCGCACGCTGGGTATCAGCACCGTATCGGCGTTCGCCAGATCCTCGATGCCGTAGGAGGTGCGCACCACGGCGCCGCCCAGCATGCGGATCTCGGGTTGTTCGGAGCACAGCTTGACCGCATATCCGGCGGGGGCCACCCCGGCGGAGAACCGTCCTGGCAGCTCGGCCATTCCGAAGATCTCGGCGGCCAGACCGGATTCGAATCCGGTCATCCCGTCATAGACCAGGATGGCAACAGCGTGCATGTCACTATCTTATCGTTAGTCGACATCAGTGCCAGTGTGCTCACGGCGGCGGACCCGGCATCGTCGTCGATATGACGCATCGACACCCCGTTTCCCGCATCTGGTCCGCCGTGGCGGCCTTCGCCGCCGGGATCCATGCCGCCAACGGGCTCGCCCATGGCATCACCCCTGCCGAGGAGTCGCCGGCGCGCACGAGAAAACCCCCGGGCTCGCCGTTTCGAGGACAGCGGGCCCGGGGGCTTCTGGTCTTACCGCGCGCCCAGTGGCGCGCCGCGATCAGCCCTCCAGCGAGGCGGGCGGGTTGAAGCGGTCGCCGTAGCGGGCGGCCAGTTCCTTGGCACGGGCCACGAACGCGGCCTTACCGACACCGTGCGGGCCTTCGTAGCCGACGATGAACTGCGCCGAACCACCGGTGTACGGCGGGTAGCCGATACCCATGATCGAACCGATGTTGGCATCGGCGGTCGAGGTCAGCACACCCTCGTCGAGGCACTTCTGGGTCTCCAGAGCCTCGGCGAACAGCATGCGGTCGATCGCATCCTGCAGCTCGATGGTGGCGCTACCGGAGTTGAAGGTCTCCTTGAGCCCCGACCACAGACCGACCCGCTTGCCATCGGCATACTCGTAGAACCCGGCACCCTTCAGACGCGACGGGCGACCGATCTCGATCATCTTCTCCACGACGGCCTCGGCCGGGTGCGGCACGTAGGTCTCACCGGTCGCCTCGGCCGCCTTGCGGGTCTCGCCGGCGATCTTGTGCATCAGCTCCAGGTTCAACTCATCGGAGAGCTGCAGCGGCGCGGCCGGGTAACCGGCCTGGGCTCCGGCCTGCTCGATGGTGGCAGCCTCGATACCCTCGCCGAGCATCGCCAGCGCCTCGTTGACGAAGGTGCCGATGACACGGCTGGTGAAGAAGCCACGGCTGTCGTTGACCACGATCGGCGTCTTCTTGATGGCCAGGGTGTAGTCGAACACCCGGGCCAGCGCCTCGTCGGAGGTCTTCTCGCCCTTGATGATCTCGACCAGCGGCATCTTGTCCACGGGGCTGAAGAAGTGGATCCCGATGAAGTCCTCCTGGCGCTTCACACCGGTGGCCAGACCGGTGATCGGCAGGGTGGAGGTGTTCGAGCCCAGCAGCGCGTTGGGCTCGACGATGTCCTCGATCTCCTGGAACACCTTGTGCTTGAGTTCCTGGTTCTCGAAGACGGCCTCGACCACGAAGTCCACACCCGCCAGATCGGCCGGATCGGCGGTCGGGGTGATCTTGGCCAACAGTGCGTCGGACTTCTCCTGCGTGGTCTTGCCACGCTTGAGTGCCTTGGCTTCCAGCCCCTCGGAGTAGGCCTTACCCTTCTGCGCCGCCTCGATGGTGACGTCCTTGAGCACCACGTCGTACCCGGCCTTGGCCGACACGTAGGCGATACCGGCGCCCATCATGCCCGCGCCCAGCACACCGATCTTCTTGATCGGCACCGGCGCGATGCCCTCGGGACGCGAGGCGCCGCCGTTGATGGCCTGCAGGTCCAGGAAGAACGCCTGGATCATGTTCTTGGCGACCTGGCCGGTGACCAGCTGGGTGAAGTAGCGGCTCTCGATGCGGGTGGCACCCTCGAAGTCCACCTGGGCACCCTCGACGGCCGCACTAAGGATCGCCCGCGGGGCCGGCATGGGCGCACCCTTGAGCTGCTTCTTGAGCAGCGCCGGGAACGACGGCAGGATCGCGGCGAGGCCGGGGCTGCTCGGGGTGCCCCCGGGCATCTTGTAGCCCTTGACATCCCACGGCTGCACGCCGCCTTCGGGGTTGTCCTTGATCCACTTCTTGGCCGCCGGGATCAGCTCGTCCACGCTGCCGACCAGCTCGTCGACCAGACCGATCTCCTTGGCCTTGGTCGGGTTGAACCGGGTGCCCTGGCTCAGCACCTCCATGAAGGCCTTCTGGATGCCGAACATCCGCACGGTGCGGGCCACGCCGCCACCGCCGGGCAGCAGGCCCAGGGTCACCTCGGGCAGACCGATGACGACACCCTTGACGTCGGCGGCGATGCGGTGATGGGTGGCCAGCGCGATCTCAAGACCGCCACCGAGCGCGGCGCCGTTGATGGCGGTCACGACGGGCTTGCCCAGAGTCTCCAGCTTGCGCAGGTCGGACTTGATGAACTCGACCTCGTCGAATGCCTGCTGGGCATCGTCGGGGCCGATGTTGATCATGCCCTTGAGGTCACCGCCGGCGAAGAAGGTCTTCTTCGCGCTGGCGATCACCACACCGGTGATCGAATCCTTCTCGGCGACAAGGCGTTCCACCGCGTCGTGCATGGATTGCTTGTAGTGCTCGTTCATCACGTTGGCCGAACCGGTCGGGTCGTCCAGCGTCAGGGTGACGATGCCGTCGGCATCCTGTTCCCACTTGATGGTGTTCTCAGCCATGGTTGTTCAGTCTCCCTAGACGCGCTCGATGATGGTGGCCACGCCCATGCCGCCGCCGACGCACAGCGTGATCAGCGCACGCTTGGCACCGCGACGCTCGAGCTCGTCGACCATGGTTCCGGTGATCATGGCGCCGGTGGCACCAAGCGGGTGGCCCATCGCGATGGCGCCGCCGTTGACGTTGAGCTTCTCGTCCGGGATGTTCAGATCCTTCTGGAACTTCATCACCACCGAGGCGAACGCCTCGTTGAGCTCGAACAGGTCGATATCGTCGACGGTCAGTCCGGCGCGGTCGAGCACCTTCTTGGTCGCCGGGGTGGGGCCGGTGAGCATGATCACCGGGTCGGCGCCGCTGGTGGCGGTGGCCACCACACGCGCCCGCGGGGTCAGCCCCTGGGCCTTGCCAGCCGCCTCGGAACCGATGAGCACCAGCGCGGCGCCGTCGACGATGCCCGAGCTGTTACCGCCGGTGTGGACGTGGTTGATCTTCTCCACGTAGTGGTACTTCTGCAGCGCCACATCGTCGAAGCCGCCCATCGCACCCAGGTCCGCGAAGGCGGGCTTGAGCTTGCCCAGGCTCTCCACGGTGGTGCCGGGACGCATGTGCTCGTCGTGATCGAGCACGACGAGGCCATTCTGGTCCTTGACCGGCACCACGGACTTGGCGAAGTAGCCGCCCGACCATGCCGCTGCGGCCCGGTCCTGCGAGCGCGCGGCGTAGGCGTCGACATCCTCGCGCGAGAAGCCCTCGATGGTGGCGATCAGATCGGCGCCGATGCCCTGCGGGACGAAACCGACGCGGTAGTTGGTCTCGGGGTCGCCGGCCCAGGCGCCACCGTCGGAGCCCATCGGGACGCGGCTCATCGACTCGACACCGCCGACGAGGACCAGGTCGTCCCAGCCCGAGGACACCTTCTGGGCGCCGAGGTTGACGGCCTCCAGGCCCGAGGCGCAGAACCGGTTGAGCTGGAAGCCACCGGTGGTCTCGGGCAGACCCGACACCAGCACCGCGGTACGGGCGATATCGCCGCCCTGATCGCCGACCGGGGATACGACACCCAGGATGACGTCGCTGATCAGGTTCTCGTCGAGGTCGGGGTAGCGCGCCCGGATCTCGTCGATCAGACCGACGACGAGGTTGACCGGCTTGATCTCGTTGAGGGCGCCACCGCGCTGCTTACCGCGCGGGGTGCGGATGGCCTCATAGATGAAGGCACCTTCGGACATATGTTGTTCCCTTTCGGGTGGGTGACAGGGCACTGATCGCGCACCCTAACAAAATCGTAAACCAACCTGTTGGTTGGTCCAATTTCCACCCATCCGCAAGTGGCCACCTATCGCACGCCATCAGGCAAAAGGCGTGCGATAGGTGGCCACTGGGGCTGCCTGGATCAGGCCGACTGCGGTTCGGCCTCCGCGAGCGTCGGATAGTCGACGTACCCGGCCGGGCCGGAGGCGTAGAAGGTCGCCACGTCGGGCTCGTTGAGCTCGGCCCCGAGCAGCAGCCTGTCGATCAGGTCCGGGTTGGCCAGCCAGCTCCGACCCACCGCGACCGCGCTCGCCGCACCCCAGTCCACCAGGGACTCCAGCTGGCAGAAATCGGTTCCGGTGTCGCGGCCGGTGTTGAGCACCAGGGTGTCCGGCCACAGCGCCCGCAGCGCCCCGAACGTCTGGGTGCTGGGATCGATGAGGACGTGCAGATAGGCCATGCCCAGCGGACGGATGCGGTTCAGCAACGCCTCATAGGCGCCGACCTGATCGTTCTCACGCATATCGCCCGCACCGTTTCCCGGGGATATCCGCAATCCGACGCGGTCCGCACCGATCTCGTCGGCGACCGCCTCCACGACCTCGGCGGTCAGTCGGGCGCGATTCTCCGCAGATCCGCCGTAGGCGTCGGTGCGCAGATTCACCACATCGGAAAGGAACTCGTGCAACAGGTAGCCGTTGGCCGAGTGGATCTCCACCCCGTCCATACCGGCATCGACGGCGCGGCGGGCGGCGCCGCGGAACTGGCCGATGATGGTGCCGATCTCACGCTCGGTGAGTTCACGCGGCACCGGCAACGGCTGCTTGCCCGACGGGGTGTGGGTGAGCATGTCCGCGGCGACCGCCGACGGACCCACCGTCTCGAATCCGCTGATGTCCGGATGGGCCATCCGACCCACATGCCAGAGCTGCACGAACATCTTTCCGCCCCCGGCATGCACCGCATCGGCGATATCGGACCAGGCCTCCTGGTGCCGGTCGGTGTAGATGCCGGGGGTGTTCATATAGGCGCCGTTGGCCTGCTCGCAGATCGCGGTGGCCTCACTGATGATCAGCCCGGCCCCCGCCCGCTGGGAGTAATACAGCGCCGCGAGATCCGACGGCGTGGCGTCGGACTGGGCGCGCGAGCGCGTCAGGGGCGCCATGAACACCCGATTGGCCGCCTCAATGGCTCCGACCCGCACCGGCGTGAGCAGGGTGGCATCAGGGGCGAGACGGAAGGTCTGGTCGGTCATGCCCGTCTAAGCGCTGTCGGCGGCCCAAACATTCCCCGCCAGCAGCCGCCCCGACAGCAGACCCCAGGTCACCGCGTGCGACACACACGCCGCCCGGTTACTCGCGCCGAGCTTGACCATCGCACTCTCCAGGTGGTGGCCCGCGGTCCGGACGCTGATGAACAGGCGGGCGGCGATCTGATTGTTCGTCAGACCCTGCGCCGCCAGGGTCAGGGCATCGAGCTCACGGGCGGTGATACCGAACGGCAGCGGGTCGCGGGTCACCAACAGCACACCGGAAAGACTGTCCCGCTCGAAGCGGCGGGCGGTGTCGATGATCCTGCTGTGCAACCAGGTGGTGCCGTCGAACCACCGGGTGGCTTCGGGTCGCAATCCCAAACCCGTTGTGCGGGAGGCCATCACCATTTCGGCCACCAGCATGCGATCCAGCGGGGCGGCGAAGGTGTCACCGTGGATCAGCAGATGCGCCTGTCCGTCACCGTCGATCGCCCAGGCCTGCGCCTCGGGCGCCATCAGCTCGGCGACCATGCGCGGTCGCGCGGAGAAGTCGAGCTGAGCGGCCATCTGTGCGCGCAGCGAATTGATCTCTGCCACATCGTCATCGGTGGGGTGGCGGGCGTCGTCACAGTTGACGTGGATAGTTCCGGCATAGCTGCCGTCCGCGGTCACCAGGCGCGCGGAAAGCCCCTCGTCGAAACCCGCCGGGGCGAAAACGCCCTGCACGGAGTAGGTATCGCGATACTCGGGGAAGTCGCGCCAACGCAACGCGCCGAGGCCGCGTACCCGCATCGAGTCGAACAGCGGGTCGTGGTCGATGAACCAGGTGTTCAGGTGCTCCATCACATGATCGGGGTAACCGTGGTTGGCGACGGCCACATGGCGGCGACGGATCGGATCCCACAGGCTGATCGCCGACGCCGACGAGGCCGACCGCGCGCTCAGCGCCTCGAGCATCTCGTGGGCGCGCGTCTCGATACTCGCGCTGCTACCCAGCACCTCCGCGTATGCGCCTGCCATCAGATCCTTCTTGTCACGTCCCCGAAAGCATGATGGGCAGGCCATGTTTCGCCGATGTTTCGCCTGCGCGGCGGACAGGCAACAGCACCGCAGAAATGGGAGATTCCTCCCATAGCCCACAAATCCCCTGGTTCCTACGCTGATCGCCAACGATCCACGACCAGCGAAGGCGACTCATATGAACAGAATCAGCGCGGGAGTGGCACTGCTCGCCACCACGACCATGCTCGCGGTCGGTTGCGGCAGTCGGGCCGGCGACGACGCCGGCGCGGCGGCGCAGGGCTGCGCGGACACATCGGGCTCCGAGGTCACCATCGGTTCGATCAACTCACTGTCGGGCGGTCTGGCCGTCAGCGAGTCGGTCATCCATGACGCGATCGCGATGGCCGTCGAAGAGATCAACGCCGGCGGCGGGGTGCTGGGCAAGCAACTCGACCTCGTGTCCGAGGACGGCGCATCGGATCCCACCGTGTTCGCCGAGAAGGCCAACAAGCTGGTCAATAGCGACTGTGTCGCAGCGGTTTTCGGTGGATACACCTCGGCAAGCCGCAAGGCGATGCTGCCGGTGTTCGAGGATTCCAACGCGCTGCTCTACTACGGTCAGCAGTACGAGGGTCTGGAGTCATCGAAGAACATCTTCTACTCGGGCGCCACCACCAACCAGCAGATCATCCCGGCCCTGGACTATCTCAAGCAGCAGGGCGTCACCTCGCTCTACCTGGTGGGCAGCGATTATGTCTTCCCGCGCACCTCCAATGCCATCGTCAAGGCCTACGCCGCGGCCAACGGTATCGAGATCAAGGGCGAAGACTATGTGCCACTGGACAGTACGAACTTCGCGACGATCGTCAACAAGATCCGCAGTGCCGGTGCCGACGCCATCTTCAACGTCGTGGTGGGCGGTTCTCTGACGGCATTCTTCCGGGAATACAACAGCGCCGGGCTGACCGCCCAGACCATGCCGGTGATGTCGATGTGCGTCGGTGAAGAGGAGGTCAAGAGCATCGGCGCCGACACCCTGGTCGGGCAGCTGTCGTCGTGGAACTACTACGAGACCCTCGACACTCCGGCCAACAAGAAGTTCGTCGCCGACTTCAAGGCCAAGTACGGTCCCGGCAGGGTCACCTCGGATCCGATGGAATCGGCCTACACCGCGGTGTATCTGTGGAAGGCGACCGTGGAGAAGGCCGACTCGTTCGCGGTGGCAGACATCCAGTCCGCGGCCGGCGGCGTCACCGTCGACGCCCCGGAAGGGGCGGTCACCATCGACGGCGAGAACCACCACGTCACCAAGACCGCACGCGTCGGCAAGGTCGTTCCCAGCGGCCTGATCGACCAGGTCTGGCAGTCACCGGAACCCATCACCCCCGACCCATTCCTCAAGAACTATCCGTGGGCCGAGGGAATCACGGGCTGACGCATGCATCTGACACCCAAGGACGAAGACCGACTGTTGGTGTTCCTCGCCGCCGAACTGGCCCGCAAGCACCGTGCGGCGGGCCTGGCGTTGACCTACGCCGAAGCCCGGGCACTGATCGCCGACGAGGTCATCGAGGCCGCCCGATCCGGCGCCGGGGTGGCCGAGGCCGCCGCCATCGGCGCCGATCTGCTCACCGATGACGATGTCATGCCCGGTGTGCGCACCCTGCTGGGTTCGGTTCAGGTCGAGGCATTCTTCGACGACGGGCAGAAGCTCGTCACCGTGCACGATGCGATCGGACCCGGCACCCGGACCGCCGACGAGATCGCGTTCACGCCGGGTGAGGTCCTGGCCGCCGACGGCGAGCTTGAGCTGAACGCCGGCCGGGCCAGCGTGTCGGTGAGCGTGCAGAACACCGGCGACCGCCCCATCCAGGTCGGTTCGCACTTCCACTTCTTCGAATGCAACCGGGCGCTGCGATTCGACCGGCGATCGGCATTCGGCATGCGGTTGGACATCCCGTCGGGGTTGGCGGTGCGCTTCGAACCCGGTGAGACGCAGGAGGTGTCGCTGACCTGCTACGGGGGTGACCGCGTGGTGATCGGTCAGAACGATGTCACCAACGGACGCACCGATATCCCGGCCGATGCGGCGCTGATGAGCGATGTGCGCGCCCGCGGTTTCCTGGACACCTCGGATTCGGAGAGCTGAGATGGCATACCGCATCAGCCGTGCCCGCTATGCCGAGCTGTACGGACCGACCACCGGGGACCGGGTGCGCCTCGCCGACACCGAACTCCTGGCCCGTGTCGAGGCCGACGCATGCGTCTACGGTGACGAGGCGGTCTTCGGTGGTGGTAAGACCATGCGCGAGGGCATGGCTGTGCACGGTGACATGACCAATGGTGATGGGGCGCTGGACTTCGTCATCACCAACGCCCTCATCATCGACGCCGTGTTGGGGATCCGTAAAGCCGATATCGGTATCCGAAACGGGCGCATCGTCGGGATCGGCAAGGCGGGCAACCCGCGCACCATGGACGGTGTGCACCCCGATCTGATCATCGGCGCGGGCACCGACATCCGCTCCGGTGAGGGCATGATCGCCACCGCGGGCGCCATCGACGTGCACGTGCACTTCGACAGCGCCGGCCTCGTCGAAGAGGCCATCTCCAGTGGCATCACCACCATGATCGGTGGCGGCCTCGGCCCGGTGACCGTCGGCATCACCTCGTCGGGGCCGACCAACCTGGCGCGCATGCTGCGGGCCGCGGAGGCCTTCCCGATGAACTTCGGTTTCATCGGCAACGGCAGCGCGTCCGGTACCGCACCGCTGATCGAGCAGGGACTGGCCGGCGCCATCGGGTTCAAGATCCACGAGGACTGGGGCGCCACCCCGGCGGCCATCCGGGCCTCACTGGACGCCGGCGACGAACTGGACCTGCAGGTGCAGATCCACACCGACACCCTCAACGAGTCCGGCTTCTACGAGGACACCATGGCCGCGATCGGTGGCCGGGTGATCCACACCTATCACGCCGAGGGGGCCGGCGGCGGTCACGCGCCGGACATCATGCAGGTCGTCGGCGAACCGTATTGCCTTCCGTCCTCGACCAATCCGACGAACCCCTACACGCTCAACACCTTCGACGAGCACCTCGACATGGTGATGGTGTGCCACCACCTCAATCCCCGCATCCCCGAGGATGTGGCCTTCGCCGAATCTCGGATCCGACGCGAGACGATTGCCGCCGAGGATGTCTTGCACGATATGGGCGCCATCTCGGCGATGGGTTCGGACTCCCAGGGAATGGGGCGCATCGGGGAGACCATCGCCCGCACATGGCAATTGGCCTCACATATGCGGGCCACCCGCGGACCCCTGCCCGCCGACGAGGGCACCGGCGCCGACAATGCCCGGATCCTGCGTTATATCGCCAAGCTGACCATCAATCCGGCCCGTCTGTTCGGGATCGATCACGAGGTCGGCTCACTGGAACCGGGCAAACTCGCCGATATCGTGCTGTGGGAGCCGAAGTTCTTCGGAATCCGGCCCGAGGTCGTGTTCAAGGGCGGTTTCCCGGCATGGTCGGTGATGGGCGAAGCCAACGCATCGCTGATGACGTGCGAGCCGTTGAAGTACCGCCCGCAGTGGGCGGCCTACGGGCAGACCCCGACCGATGTGTCGGTGAACTTCGTGGCAGCCGCGGCGATCGACGCCGGACTGGGTGCGCGGCTCGGCCTGCAGACCCCGCTGGTGGCCTGTCGGGGCTCGCGCGGACTGACCAAAGCCGATCTGCTGCACAACGATTACCTACCCGATATCCGCATCGAGCCCGACACCTACCGGGTGATCGTGGACGGCCAACTGTGCCAGAGCGTGCCGATGACGACGGTGCCGCTGGGCCGTCGGTACACGTTGAAGTAGAGGAGAACGCGATGGGCGAGGTACTTCGCATCGGTATCGGCGGTCCGGTCGGGTCGGGCAAGACCCGGCTGGTGGAGACGCTGGTGCCTGAACTGATCGGCAGGGGTCTCGGCGTTGCGGTGATCACCAACGACCTGGTGACCGACGAGGATGCCCAACGGGTGCGCCGTAGTGGGGTCATCGACCCGAACCGGGTGCTGGCCGTCGAGACCGGCGCCTGCCCGCACACCGCCATCCGTGAGGACCCGTCGGCGAATCTGGCCGCCGCCCGCCGGCTGGCGGCCGAATTCGACGACCTCGATCTGATTCTCATCGAGTCCGGTGGTGACAACCTGGCCGCCACCTTCACCTCCGACCTGGTGGACTACTGGATCTTCGTCATCGACACCGCCGGCGGCGACGATATCCCCCGTAAGAAGGGCATCGGGCTGCTGCAGGCGGATCTGCTGGTGGTCAACAAGATCGACCTGGCCGAGCTGGTGGGTGCCGATCTGGACGGGATGCGCCGCGACTGCGCGGTGGCCCGCCCCACCAAGCCGACGGTGTTCACCGATCTGCGCTCCGGATCCGGCGTGGACGCCCTGACCGAGGAGTTGCTGCGCGGTGTGATGCTCACGGCGCGAGCATGATCGCCCCCGGTGTGCTGAGCCTGCACACCCGCGCCGATGCCAGCGGCGCGACGCGGATCACCGGGCTGCGGCAGCGATACCCGCAGCGGGTGACCACCGCGCTGCACAGTGATCCCGCCTATCCCCACGCAGCCAATCTCTGTGTGCAGAGTCCCAGCGGCGGAACCTTTTCCGATGACGACCTGCGCACCACCGTGCGGTGTGCGTCCGGCACACATCTGCACCTCACCTCCCAGGCCGCCACCCAGGTGTTCGCCGGCGGCGGACCCGGCGCCCGGCATCGGTTGTCATTCGGTGTGGAGTCCGGGGCGGTACTGGAATACCTGCCCAAAACGATCATTCCGCAGGCTGATTCGACCTTTGTCCAGCAGTTGGAGGTCGATGTCGCACGCGGCGGGGTGTACATCGGCTGGGATGCCATCGCCGCCGGACGGATCGCACACGGCGAACGATTCCGGTACGCCGCCGTCGATACCGCTTTCACCGTGCGTATACAGGGCCGTGTGGTGGCACGGGACCGTCAACTGGTCACCGCGGACGCTGCCATCGGGGCCGACTATCTGGCCACCCTGCTGATCATCGCGCCGGACCGGTGCGTCACAGCCGTCCTGTCCGCCGTGCGCGCGGCGCTGGCCTGGCACCGGGACAGCGAGGGCGGGGCCGGGGAACTTCCCTCTGCTGCCGGTATTTTCGCACGAATCAGGGCGGAGAGCGCACCGGCGCTGCTCGCCGCGCAACTAGCACTGCACACCGCGGCTCGCACCATATTGGCCACCGCACCGATCGTCAGGAGCACCCCGTGATAGTCGATACCGTACTCGGACACGTCGATGATCCGGCATTCGCCGGCCGCCGACACCACCATGTCGACATCGGCTGGGGTGACGCTGGTAAACACCGGCAGCTCGTCACCACCGACACCGGTATCGAGGTGCGGATCATGCTGCCGCGCGGCACTTTCCTGCACCAGGATGCCGTGATCGCCGATGACGGTCACGCCATCGTGGTGGTCCGCCGTCCCGCCGAGCCCGCCATCCGGGTCAGGTTCGCCGACAACACCGCGCGCGCCATGCTGATGTTCGGACACCTGCTCGGCAACCAGCACGCCCCCGTCGACGTCGATGATGACGGTGTGACCGTTCCGCTGTTCACCAGCGCCGATGCCGCCAGGGACATGCTCGCCACGATGGGTGTCGTCGGTGAGGTGACCGACCTGGCGCTGGCCGGCCACGGTTGGGCGCGGACGTCCGCGGATGACCATGCCGGCCACCACCACTGACCTCACCACCGCACTGGCGCTGTGGTTGCAGCTACACGACAGTGCGTTCCCCGCCGGGCGGATGGTGCACAGCCACGGTCTGGAGGAGTGGTTGCATCGTCGCCCGGAGGCCGGTGCCGACGCCGTCGAAACGGTGGTCTGCGGATACCTGCGGCACGGTGTCGCGACGCTGGACGCCACCATCACCGCGCATGCCTGGCTCGCCGATGATCTCGACACCCTCGCCGACCTGGACGATCTTGCCGCGACCTACAAGCTGTTCGGCAATACCCGCACCGCCTCGGTGTCCGCGGGCGGCCAACTGGCGGCCACCGCTGTCGACATCGGGATCGGGCAACGGCATCCCTACCTGCTGGCGGTGGCGACGGGGGCGGTGCCCGGTCATGCCGCCGTGGTCGACGGAGTGGTGCAGGCGCTGTTGGGCATTCCCCGGGAGGTCGCCGTCATCGGCGTGCTGCGATCGATGATGGCCTCGTTGTTGAGCGCGGCGGTACGGCTCGGCAGGTTGGGCCCGCTGCAGAGCCAGCGCATCCAACTACGCAACGCCGAAGCGATGGCGGTGCTGGCGCACGCCGCCTGCGAACGGCCACTGAGCGAGTTGAGCAGCGTGTCACCGGCATTGGAGATCAGCGGGATGCGTCACGAGGAGCGGACATCGCGGTTGTTCGCGACCTGATCGTCCGGTCATTCGATGACTGCGCTGAACTCCGCTTCGACGAGGGGACCGCGCCTCAGCCGGTCGCCGGACTCTTGAGAGCCCGGATGGCCAGCCACGCGGCCGTCCGGTCGTCGGGGCTGGCCATCGACAGCCCGGTCAGCTCCTCGATACGGCGGATCCGCGCCGCCAGCGTCTGACGGTGCACCTGAAGCCGGCTCGCCGAGGATCCCCAGGCACCGTGCTCGGCCAGGTAGATCTCCAGGGTGCGGGTCAGCTCGCCGTGCCGGCCACCGTCGTCGCGCAGCGGGTCCAGTATCGCGGCGACGCGCGTCATCGCGCTGTCGTCGAGGTGATCCAGCACGTAGGAGACGGTGGCCAGGGAGCGGTACCAGACGACCGGGCGCGAATCGACCACCGCGATCTCGAGCGCCTGTCGTGCCTCTGCGGCGGTGCGGGCGAGCAACTCCGGCGTCGCAGCCGATCCCAGCCCCATCCGCAGCGGCATACCGGCCTCGGTCAGTCGTTCTGCCATCGCGGCGAGTTCCGGGGCCCGGTCCGCACCGATGAATCCCAGCACCCGACCCCGTTCGGCGGACACCATGTGGACGGCTCCCAGTTCGTCGAGCCACCGGATGGACTGTCGTTCCGGGTCGATCGCGCTCGATCGCGATGCCACCGCGAAGGCCGTCAGCGATTGTTCGTGAACGCCCCAGCGCCGCAGCAGTGTTGCGGCCTCCACACCGCCACGCAACAGTGTCGACAGCAGCACCTCACGCCCCAGACGCTCGGTCGCCGGGTGATTGGCGGTGTGCAGTAACAGATCCAGCAGGGCGGCCACCTGGGAGGCCAGATCCCTGCTGCGACTGGTGGATCCGCGTGCCCCGATCACCAGGTAGGCGCTGACGTCGGCACCCTGGCCCACCGGATGCACCTGCAGGCCTGGATGCCGGATCCGCACCCGGCGCCCGAATGCGGCCGAACCCGCGTCACGCACGTGCAGACTGCCCGCGCCGGCAGTGGTGATCACCTCGCCGTGGGCATCGAGAAGCACTGCCCAGCCGTCGATCCGGTGTGCCAGCTCGGCCACCACCGCCACCACACCGCCGCGGCGCGCCACCTGCGTGAGCACCTTGGTCCCCGTGGTGACCCTGCGGTCCTCGGCGGCCTGGTCGGCGGCGATCAATGCCGTCAGCCGCGCATGCACGACATCGGCGGACAGCTGCGGCACGGCGACCGCGGTTCTCGCCCCACCGACGAGGGCATCGCGCAGTCCGCCATCCAGGGATCCGCCGGCGATGATCGCCACGCATCCGGCCAGCGGCGCCTTCGCGGCACCGGCGGCCAGCGTCAGCGCCCAGTCCCCGGGGGCGGCCACCACCAGCGTCGTGTACCCGGGCGAACTGGGCAGCACCAGATCGGCCAGCGCCACGCTGTCCTCGACCGGCGTCGCCCCGTCGACGGCACCGGCGACCAGCTCGGCGCCGAAATGCTCGGCGATCGCCCGCACGTCATAGGCCACATCGGAAGTGTACAAAATGATGGTTTGATCTCACTCGATCACAATTTTTGCGGCTGTCCACGCGCTGGTGCGCTCCCTACGATTCGGAGCATTCCCGCAATCAGAGGAGCCCGAGTGAAAGCGATCGTCTTCCGTGATCCCGCCACGCCCATCGAGTACGTGGACGTCGACCTGGCCGGCCCCAAGCCCGGCGAGGTGCGGGTGAAGATCGCCGCCGCCGGGGTCTGCCATTCGGATCTGCACGTCAAGCGCGGCGAGTGGGATGCGAAGGCCCCGCTGGTGATGGGCCACGAGGGCTCCGGCGTGGTCACCGAACTCGGCGAGGGTGTCACCACGCTGGCAGTCGGCGACCACGTGGTGCTCTCCTGGGTACCGCCGTGCGGCGAGTGCCGCTACTGCCGCTCCGGCCACGAGGCCCGCTGCCAGAAGGTCGCCACGGTCGTCGCACCCCTGGGCACCCTGTTCGACGGCACATCGCGGCTGTCGCGCAACGGCGAGACGGTGCACCACTATCTCGGGGTCTCCTCGTTCGCCGAGGAGGTCATCGTCCCGGCCTCGGGTGCGGTGAAGGTGCGCGAGGATGCCCCGCTGGACGTCATCGCCGTTGTCGGCTGCGCGGTGGCGACCGGTGTCGGCGCCGTGCTCAACACCGCCGCGGTCGAGCCGGGGGCCTCCGTCGCAGTGATCGGGTGCGGCGGCGTGGGCCTCAACGTCATCCAGGGCGCGAAACTGGCCGGAGCGAGCCGGATCATCGCCATCGACGTCCGCGACGACAAGACCAAGATGGCCGTGCAGTTCGGCGCCACCGACCGCATCAACGCATCCACTGGCGACGCCGAGGAACAACTGCGCGAGCTCATCCCCGACGGCGTCGACTACGCCTTCGACGCGTTCGGCCACACCGGCACCACCGAGCAGGCCATCCGGATGCTGGGCCTGGGCGGGGCGGCCGTCGTGGTCGGCCTGCCGCCCACCGGCGCCAAAGCCTCCTTCGAACCGCTGGTGCTCGCCGAAGCCGACCAGCGCATCCTGGGCTCCAACTACGGATCGGTCCGCCCCTCGATCGACATCCCCGCACTCGTGGATCGGTACATGGACGGTCAGCTCAAGCTCGACGCCCTGATCTGGGCCAGCCGGCCACTGAACGAAGCGGCGGCGGCGTTCGAGGACCTGGAATCCGGCGAAGCGCTGCGCACCCTGCTCATTCCCTGACCTCACCGGCGTACAACGACTTTCGATACAAAGGAGCCGAATGGCCACCACGAACCCGCCCGTCGACGCCGGCCTGCGTCACGGGGTGATGTCCGGTCCGGAGCTGGCCGCGCAGGCCATCGCCAACATCGCGCCCAGCGCCGTCATCGCCTTCACCGCGGCGGCCATCTATCTGAGCGCGGGCACCGGCACCATCTTGTCGTTCGCGCTGGCGACGGTGGTCATCCTTTCGGTCGGGTACTGCGTGGTGGTGTTCGCCCGCCGCAATGCCTCGGCCGGCTCGCTGTACACCTATGTGTCCAAGGGTCTCGGCCCGTTCGGGGCCTACCTGGCCGGTGTCGCGCTCCTGGTCGGCTGCTGGGGCATCGCCGCCGGATCCCTGGGCGGCGCGATCTCCTACACCAGCGACTTCCTGGTCTCCCTGGGCATCCCGGCCGGCGGTACCGTCGCCACGATTGTGCTCGCGGTCGTATTGGGCGGGTTGGCAACGCTTTTCACGATCCGAGGAATCCGGCTCTCGGCCCGGGTCTCGTTGACCCTGGAACTGATGTCGGTCACCATCATCATGATCCTGCTGGTGCTGGCGCTGGTGTGGGCCGGACCGGCCGCCTGGGATCCGTCACAGTTCTCGCTCAGCGATGTCCCGGGGCAGGGTGTCGCCGCGGGCATGGTGCTCGGCATCCTCGGATTCGTCGGGTTCTCTTCCGCCGACGCACTGGGCCGCGAGGCGCGGAACCCCTACAC
This sequence comes from Mycobacterium sp. VKM Ac-1816D, assembly GCF_000416385.1. Taxonomy (NCBI): domain Bacteria; kingdom Bacillati; phylum Actinomycetota; class Actinomycetes; order Mycobacteriales; family Mycobacteriaceae; genus Mycobacterium; species Mycobacterium sp. VKM Ac-1816D. The sequence continues at coordinate 149,304 of NZ_AOHQ01000136.1, read as the reverse complement.
GGCGATACCGCGGGCCATCATGTGGAGCGCACTGGTGGTGGGTGTGCTCTATGTGTTCGCCGCCTACACCCAGATCGCGGTGCTGCAGGAGGGACTGGCCGACAGCGCGAATCCGTTGCAGGACATCGCCACTCTGATCGGCATGCCGACCTGGTTCAATCCGATCCTGCTGTTCGGGGTGGGTGCCTCGTTCTTCGCGGTCGTGGTCGCCCCGCTGAACGTCGTCGGCCGCATCGGGTACGTGATGGGCAAGGAGGGCGTGGTCGCCGACCGCTTCGGTCGCACCCATGACGGTCACCTGACACCGCACCGGGTGCTGCTGATCGCCGGGCCCGCCGCGATAATCCTGGACATCATCCTGCTGGCAGCCGGCGTGCATCCGATGGACATCGTGGTGTGGGTCGACACCTACGCCACCTACGGGTACATGATCGCGTACTCGCTGGTCGCCGCCGCCTGTGTGGTCTACACCCGGCGCGCCGGGCTACCGAACCGGCTGGTCTGGATCACCGCGGTGATCGCGATCCTGGCCATGGCCTACACCTTCTTCGCCAATGTCTATCCGGTGCCGACGTTCCCGCTGAACATCCTGCCTTATCTGTTCCTGGCCACGATCGCCGTCGCCCTGGGCTGGTACTACCATCTGGTGCGCAACCGGCCCGAGGTGATCGCCCGGATCGGCCAGACCGAGACGGACACGCTGGAGGGCGTCGGCTGAGCACTACCCTGTGGTGATGACCGGACATTTCGCGGTACTGGGAGCCACCGGCGCACAGGGTGGCGCAGTGGTCAAAGCGCTACTGGAGGCCGGGGCGACGGTGCGCGGGATCACCCGCCGCACCGATTCACGTGCGGCGCTGCGACTGGCCGAGGCCGGCGTCGAGGTGGTGGCCGCCGATCTGTCCGATGAGGCGTCGGTCGCGCAGGCCTTCTCCCGCGTGACCGGGGCCTACGCGCTGACCACCCCGTTCGAGGAAGGACCGCAGGCCGAGATCGCGCAGGGCCGGACCATCCTGGCCGCCGCCCGGTCGGCGCAGGTGCCGCACCTGGTGTTCTCGTCGGTCGCCGATGCCGATCAGCACACCGGCATACCGCATTTCGACAGCAAGGCCGTGGTCGAGGCCGAGCTGGCCGGATCCGGCCTGTCGTACACCATCGTCGGGCCGTCCTATTTCTATGACAACATGCTCGGCGGTCTCGACGACATCAAGGCCGGGGTGTTCGAGCTTCCGCTGCCCGCCGACGCGCCGCTGCAGCAATTGTCCCGGCGTGATCTCGGGCGGTTCGTCGCCGCGGTGCTGGCCGATCCCGATCCGGTGCGCGGCGCGCGCATCGACCTCGCCTCCGATGAGCCGTCCGGTCGGCAGATGGCGGCCGCCCTATCCGAAACTCTCGGCCGTCCGGTCGAATTGGTGACCCACGATCCGTCGCAGATCGGCTCGCCGGACATGCGGGCCATGTTCACCTTCCTCGCCGCGGGTGGCTACACCGTGGATATTGCCGCACTGCACGCGCAGTATCCGCGGATCGGCTGGCAGAGCTTCACCGACTGGATCGACACCGACCTGCGGCCGCTACTGGGCTGACGGTCACGGGGCTGCCGGGAGGGCAACTAGTCTTGGCCCATGACCGTCTCCCGCCTGCAGCCCTACGCGGTGACGATCTTCGCGGAGATGTCGGCACTGGCCGCCAAGATCGGCGCGGTGAATCTCGGACAGGGTTTCCCTGACGAGGACGGCCCCGCCCAGATGCTGAAGGTCGCTCAGGACGCCATCGCCGGCGGCGTCAACCAGTACCCGCCGGGGTTGGGCATTCCAGAGTTGCGCAACGCGATCGCCGCGCAGCGCCGGCGACGGTACGGCATCGAGTACGACCCGGATTCCGAGGTGCTGGTGACCGTCGGCGCCACCGAGGCGATCGCGGCTGCGCTGCTGGGCCTGGTCGAGCCGGGGTCCGAGGTGCTGGTCATCGAGCCGTTCTACGACTCCTATTCCCCCGTCATCGCGATGGCGGGATGTCACCGTGTCACGGTCCCCCTGGTACCCGCCGGCCGCGGTTTCGCCCTCGACGTCGAGGCGCTGCGCGCCGCGGTCACCCCGCGCACCCGGGCACTGCTTCTCAACTCGCCGCACAACCCGACCGGCATGGTGCTCAGCGACGCCGAACTGTCGGCGGTTGCCGCGCTGGCGACCGAGCACGATCTGCTGGTGATCACCGACGAGGTGTACGAGACCCTGGTCTTCGGCGTGGAGCATCGCCCGCTGGCGGGCTACCCGGGTATGCGCGGGCGCACCGTCACGATTTCCAGCGCGGCCAAGATGTTCAACGCCACCGGTTGGAAGATCGGCTGGGCGTGCGCGGCACCCGAGTTGATCGCCGGTGTGCGAGCGGCCAAGCAGTACCTGACGTATGTCGGCGGGGCACCGTTTCAGCCCGCCGTCGCGTACGCACTCGATCACGAGGATGACTGGGTGGCCGGTTTGCGCGCCGATCTGCAGGCCAAGCGTGACCGCCTCGGCGACGCATTGGCCGATCTGGGCTTCGAGGTGCACGACAGTGCCGGCACCTACTTCCTGTGCGCGGATCCGCGACCCCTCGGTTACACCGACAGCACGGCGTTCTGCGCCGAACTGCCGCACCGGGCCGGGGTCGCGGCCATCCCGATGTCCGCGTTCACCCGCGCCGACCCGGACAACCCCGCGGATGACTGGAATCATCTGGTGCGCTTCGCCTTCTGCAAGCGCGACGACACCATGGACGAGGCGATTCGCCGGCTCCAGGTGTTGCGGGGGCGCTGAACGGGCTTATCCGCTCGCGCCGACCACGAGTGAGACGTTGTCGCGTTGTCCGGCACGGAATTCACGCAACAACGTCACACTCGGGCGTCACACTCTCGGCCCTGCCCGAGGTTCAGGACAGCGACGCGGCAACCAGCTTGTCGCGGGTGCCCAGCAGGTAGTACACCGCGAAGCCGACACCACAGCCGATGAACCAGCTGTACTGGGCGGCAGTGTACATGCCCGGGACGCTGCCGCCGAGCAGCACCGGGATCACCGCAAGGACCGCGCCCAGCACCGTGGCGATCACCGCGACGCGGTTGTATCCCTTGGTGTACCAGTACTTTCCGGATTCGGCCATGGTGAACAGATCATCGATCACGACCTTCTGCTTGCGCACCAGGTAGTAGTCGGCGATCAGGACACCGAACAGCGGACCGATGAACGCGCCCAACGTCTCCAGCGTGTAGTGGATGACCTCGGGGTTGGCGTACAGGTTCCACGGGGTGATCAATACCGAACCGACCGCGGCGATCATGCCGCCCGCGCGCCAGCTGATGCGTTGCGGGCTGACGTTGGAGAAGTCGAAGGCCGGTGAGATGAAGTTGGCCACGATGTTGATGCCGATGGTGGCGATGGTGAACGTCAACGCGCCCAACACGATGGCGAAGGTGCTGTCGATGCGGGCCACCGTCTCCACCGGATCGGTGAGCAGTTCCCCGAACACCGGCAATGTCAGTGACGCCGTGACGACCACCAGCACCGAGAACACCAGGAAGTTCACCGGCAGGCCCAAGAAGTTGCCCCGCTTCACCGCCTCGAAGGACTTGCCGTAGCGGGAGAAGTCACCGAAGTTGAGCATCGGTCCGGAGAAATAGGAAACGACCAGTGCGATGGCACCCAACATGACCGGCACCGCCGACCAACCGGTGTGGGTGACCGCACCGAGGTTCAGATCGATGGCTCCCCACCCGGCCTTGTAGATCAGGTAGCCGCACAGCATGAACATCACCACATAGACTGCCGGACCGCAGAAGTCGATGAACTTGCGGATCGACTCCATGCCGCGCCAGAACACGCAGGCCTGCAGCACCCAGAGCAGCAGGAAACTGCACCAGCCCAGCAACGAGAGCCCGGCAAAGCCATAATCCTCGACCACCGCATACGGCATCAATCCGGGAAAGAGCTTGAGCAGCACGACATCCAGCGCCGCCGATGCGAGGTAGGTCTGGATTCCGTACCAGGCCACCGCGATCAACCCGCGGATGATGGCCGGGATGTTGGCACCGAGCACGCCGAAGACGGTGCGGCAGATCACCGGGTACGGGACGCCGGTGGCCTGACTGGGCTTGGCCACCAGATTGCAGAAGAAGTAGACGATGGTGATGCCGACGAGCAGCGCCACCAACACCTGCCAACTGGCCAGGCCGAGCGCGAACAGACTGCCCGCGGTGACATAACCGCCGACGCTGTGCACATCCGACATCCAGAACGCGAAGATGTTGTATGAGGTCCAGGACTGCTTGCCCAGCGGTGCGAGGTCCTCATTGGTCAGCCGCGGGTCGTAGCCGGGCTTGATGACGCCGCCGCCGACGGGGTGGCCGGCGGCTTCGACGATGTCACCGGCGCCGACGGCGGCTCCCGGTGGCGCGCTATTGGGTGGGACAACGGTTTCGGTCATGGTTGCCGACTATGCGACCGGTTTGTTTCCCCGCCGTTTCCCCGGACTTATCTTCTCGGTTGCGGGCGAAATATATTCCTCAGGCCAACAGGCCCGTATCGCGCGGTAGCGTCGCGATGACGGCATTGAGCCGCCCGGCATGGTGTTCGGCGACCGCCAGCAGACCGGCCACATCGCCGGCGAGGAATGCCTCCAGCATGGCGCGGTGATCGGAATGCAGCTCGGCCCGATCGGCGGGACTGACGTGGACCATCGATTGCACCGGCTCGGTCACGTTCCATGCCGCCTCAAGCATGTGCAGAAGGCGGTGCATGCGTGACGGTGCGGTCAACGCGGCGTGAAACTGCCGGCTACCGCGGTGATACGCCGCGCCGTCTCCGTCGCTGATGGCCTGTTCGAGGCGTTGATTGGCCAAGACCGCGGTGGCGCGGTCGGCATCGGTGGCGTTGTAGACCGCGGCGGTCAGCGACGCTGACTCCAACGTCTCCCGCACGATGTACATCTCCCTGAGCTCCTGCGCGGTGAGCAGGGCGATGGTGTATGCCCCGTTGCGTCGGTGCGTCACCAATCCCTCGGCCACCAGGGTCTTGAGCGCCTCGCGGATGGGAATTGGGCTGACCCCGAACAGGTCGGCCACCTCGGCCGGCGGAATCGGAGTGCCCGGTGGCACGCCACCGTCGAGGATGGCACGGCGCAACTCGACGAGGATCTCGTGCTGCGATGTCCTGGTCCGGTCGGCAACCAGGCGGTCGAGCAGCGCCGAACGTCGCACCGGCATCATCGGTTCACGGTAAGCCGCGGATGTTGCCGCCGTGTTGCCCGGTTCGTACCTACAGCGAAGAAGCGACCTCCCAGAGCCGCTCCAGCGTCGGCAACGAATGATCCAGCGGGCTCAGCGCCACGTCGGTGGCCCCCGCGTCCAGATAGCGACGCAGCTGTGCGCGCACCGTCGCGGCGTCACCGACGGCGGCCAGGTCGGCGATCGAATCGAGCTGTTCGCGCTCGATAACCCTCTGATACGAGGGAATGGTCGCGTAGAAGGCCAAGGTGTCGGCCGCGAGTGTGCGTCCGGCGTCGACGTCATCGGTGATCAACGCGGGCACCATCGCGATGATCTTCGGGGCGGGCCTGCCCGTGGCGGTGGCAGCCGCGGTGATCTGGGGGACGATGAACTCCCCGACCGTGCGGGGTCCGGCCAGATACGGCAGCGTGCCGTCGGCCAGTTCACCGGTGACCCGCAACGCCTTGGGACCCATCGCCGCCACGTATACCGGGACCGGAGTCCCGCCGGCCACCGATACCGGCCACTCGGGGCCTGCGCTGAACTCCGCACCGTGGAAGTCGACCGCGCCGTCGTCGAATACCGCGCGCAACACCTGCAGGTGCTCGCGCAGCCGCGCCACCGGATTCGGCCATGATCGACCGAAGGCATCCTCCTCGGGCTTGTGTGCGCCCAGCCCGATCCCGAGGCTGAAGTTGCCGTGTGCGGCGGCCTGCGCGGTCTGGGCCTGCGCGGCGACGATCAGCGGGTGCCGTGGATTCAGCGGGACGACGGAGGTGCCGACACCGAGTCCGGGCACGGCGGCGCCGATCAGGCCGGCCAACCCGATGGCGTCGTGATCGAACTGCTGGGCCAGCCAGATCTGGCGGACCCCGGCGTCGTGGGCGCGGCGGGCCTGGGCGATGGCGTCGTCGACATGGTTGGCCGACTGTCGGTTGGGAACGAGAACGATTCCGGTGGGCATGTACCGGACAGCGACCGGGCGGCGGTCAGAATTCCTTTTGCCGCACGCCGATTCTGACCTTCGGCTTCCCGGTCAGCCGTAGAACCGGCAGACCCGGGCGCGCAGTCGGTCGACGGCGGCGTCGAGGACGAGCTTCTTGGCGCGCCGGATCAGGAACTCCGGGATGGGTGCGGCCAGATCGATGATCAGGTCGAAACGGACCCGGGTGCGGTCGCCCTCGCGGATCAACTTGTACTCACCGTGCTGACCGCGCTGCTGGAAGGTGTCCTGGGCGTCCCAGACCATCCAGTCCTCACCCCAGTGATATTCGAGCATCTCCTTGTCGGTGATGCCCATGATCTTCACGGTCGCCTTGACGTGATGGGGCCTGCCATCCGGATGACGATCCACCACCTCGGTGGCCCTGTGCAGGGTTGACCACGTCGGCACCTCGTCGATGTCGGCGAGCGCATCCAGGATCGCCTCCGGCGAGGCGTCGAAGAGAACTTCCCTCGACGCTCTGACAGCCATCAGGCAAATATAAGACCGTCCTTATATTGCCGCAAGGATTTTGTCGAACTGGTTTTAACTAATTGACGTCAAGTTCTTCAGCAAAGCCGTCACCATCCGAGGTCGGCGAGCTCGGTGGCGTGCTGCGGTGGAACACCGACCTGTCCGGCCGGCGTGCGGGAGAACCGTGGCGCCGGCGCGGCCTGCCGCACACCCCCGACGTCGATCAGGGTGTCGCGCGCCCGCAGGTGCGCGCTGTCGGCGGCCTCGGCCCAGCTCAGCACCGGCGTGACGCAGGCGTCGGTGCCGGCGAACACCGCCATCCACTCGGCACGCGTGCGCGTGGCAATTCGCGCCTCGAACGCGGCGCGCAGTTGCGGCCAGCGGTCGCGTTCGAACTGCCCCGGCACCTCGTCGGCCCGTAACTCCAGGCCGGCGAGCAACGCCGCGAAGAACTGTGGCTCGATCGCCCCGACCGCCAGGTGACCGCCGTCGGCCGTCTCATAGGTTCGGTAGAACGGGGCGCCGCCGTCGAGCAGGAACGACTCGCGTTGATCGGCAAGCGATCCCGTCGCCTTCATGGTCCACATCATCTGAGCCAGCATGCTGACCCCGTCGACCATCGCCGCGTCGATCACCTGTCCCGCTCCGGACCGCTCACGCTCGTAGAGCGCGGCCAGGATCCCGGCCAACACCAGCATGGAACCCCCGCCGAAATCGGCGACCAGGTTCAGCGGTGCGACGGGCGGGCGATCCCGATACCCGATGGCGCTCAGCACCCCGGTCTGGGACAGATAGTTGATGTCGTGCCCGGCGGTCTGCGCCAACGGCCCGTCCTGCCCCCACCCGGTGATGCGCGCATAGATCAGCCGCAGGTTCACCGCGGTGCACTCGTCGGGCCCGATGCCGAGCCGCTCGCAGGTGCCGGGGCGGAAACAGTCCAGCAGCACATCGGCTTTCGACACGAGGTCGAGCAGCGCCTGCGGTTCGCGCTTCACATCGAGGTCGACGACGCGCTTACCCCGGTGCAGCAGGTCGACGTTCTCGGCAGGCATCTGCAATGAACCGGGGCGACGGACGCGCACCACGTCGGCGCCCAGATCGGACAACATCATCGCCGCGTGCGGCCCGGGCCCGATCCCGCCGAGTTCGACGATCCGGACGCCCGCGAGCGGACCGGTGGGAGTCACCCCTTCTTGACCTTGAGCACCTGCTTGCGCAACCCGTCGGTGGCCACGTCGATGGCGCCGGACATGACCTTCTTGAGCAGGAACCCGGGCAACGGGATCGCCAGGTCGATGGTCATGTCGAACCGGACGCGGGTCTTGTCCCCCTCGGGCGTCAGGGTGTAGCTGCACTCCTGGGATTTCAGCTGACTGGCCTTGACCAACACCCAGCTGACCTTGTCCTCCGCCCACGTGTAGTCGATCGTCAACTGATCGCTGATACCGACGGTCTTGATGGTCTGGACGACACGGTGGGGGCGGCCCTCCGAGTCCCGGTCGACCACCTCGGCCTTCTGATACTGGGGAGACCACGACGGGGTGGATTCGACGTCGGCGACGACGGCGAGGATCTCCTCCGGGGTCGCCTCGATGACCACTTCACGGGTAACGCTGGTTGCCATGGGCTGACAGTAGCGACCGCGGGACCGCCCCGGGTGCACTATGCCGACGGCACCAGCATGGACTCCCAACTGCGTTCGCCCGACTGCGCCAGGTCCCGCTGTGTATAGCGCCTGCCGTCGGGGCCGATGTACGAGCCGGTGGCCGGGTCGTACACCGCGACCGCGACATTCTGCGGTGCACCGCCGACCGACGTCCCGGCGATCGGTCCGGTCGGCTGCGGTGCACCGGCGGGCTCGGTCGCGTTCGAGTTGCCACCTCCGATCGGCGGTGGAGGTTCGCCGGGTGCGGACACCCCGGGCGGGTACTGCGGCACGCCCTGCCCACTGAGCGTCGCGTTCGGGTCGCCCTTCCAGTTGTAGCCGTCGTTGAGCGGGACGTACTCCTCATCGCTCTCGCAGATCTCCACGGTGGGCGCGCGTTTCCACGGTTTCGTCTCGCACGGGATGTTGCGCACCCCGCGGACGTTGAGATCGGAGTTCTGCGGCACCCGGCAGTACAACTCCCCCGATGGGCGGTCCGGGGCGTCGACGTCGGTGGGGATGCGCTGCTGGCGGGCCGGTAGGAATCCGGTGTTGCACGGCGGCGGCCAGTTCAGGTTCAGGTTGAAGTCCAGATAGATTCCGCGGTACGCCTGTTTGGTGTTCGCATTGGCCGTGGTGATCGCGGACATGACGGCCGTGCCCTGCGGGTACAACACAAGCAGTTGCTCCAGATCCGCGCGGTAGGTCACCGCGATATCGCCCAGGCTGACCATGTTCGCCAGTAGGACCGGTAGCGCGGGGGCGAACCGGTCGAACAGCGCCTGGCCCTCCTGCAGGGCGGGTCCGCCCTGGTTGAGCAGATCGCCGAAAGCGGCGTCCTGAGCCGCGAACTGGCCGGTCACCGACGCCATCCGCGACGCCCATGTCTGGATCGAATCGGCGGTCCGCGCTTGGGAGTCCAGCACTTCCGGCGACTGGTCGATCAACGTGGTCAGCTGATCGGTGACGGTACCGGCATCGGTGGCAATGGCGGTCGAACCGTCGACGATCCGGGCGAGTTCGCGTCCGAGACCGCCGACCGCGGTGTCGGCCTCGTCGACCAGGGTGCGCAGATTCTCCCGCGGAATGGCTTGCAGCGCAGTATTGGTCGCATCGAGCAGACCGGCGATATCGGCGGGCACCGATACCCTGCCGGCCGCGATGGCATCGCCGTCGTGCAGGTTCGGGCCACCCGCACCGTTCGGGGTCAGTTCGACGAACTGCTCACCGATGGCCGACCGGCTGTGCACCGCGGCGGAGACATCGGCGGGTACCGGGGTGTCCGATTCCAGTGTGAGGACGGCCCGAACCCCGACGTCGGTGACATCGACGGAGGTGACGCGACCGATCTCGTCACCGCGGTAGGTCACCACCGATGTCGGATAGAGCCCGCCGGAACGGGGCAGCTCGAGGGTGACCTGATAGCGCCCGACACCCAGCAGCGCCGGTGCTTGGACGAACCCGAAAAGCATGACCGCGCCGGCGATCACGGTGACCGAGCCGAGGACGGCCAGTTGGATCCAGACCTTGTGGTGCAGACGTATCACCTCAGTACGCCCCCCACCGGTACGGTGCGACCAGCGGGTTGCCCGCCGTGTACGGGCTCGGCATGGTGCCGATGGTGCGGCCCCACTGCATCTCCAGTTCGGTCAGGTTGCCTTCCCACCGGGTACCGGTGAAGATGCTGCTGTCCAGCCGGCTCAGGGTGAGATCGACGATGAGGCTGATATTGGCGAAGTCGCCGCGGAACCAGTTCGGGATGGTGCTCTTCACCCACGGGTAGGTGGACAGGAAGTCCAGCCCCCGGGTGAGGGCGGGTCCGGCATCGGCGAGCTCGCGGAACACCGGTGCGATCTGGCGCAGATTGTTCACCAATGATTCGCGGCTCTGCTGCACCGTCGAGTTCGCGATGGCGCTGAACTTGCCGAGCGCGTCGATGGCATCGGCCAGTTTGGTGCGCGAGTCGGCGAGAACCTTCAGCGCCTGCGGCATGGTCGTCAGCGCCCGGTCGACGACGACGTCGTTGGCGGCGACCTGTCCGGCGAGGTCGTTGAGATGTTCGGTGGCGGTGATGATGTCATCGGTTTGTGCGTTCAACGCGCTGATGAAGGAGTCCAGTTGGGTGAGCAGACTGCGCATATCGTCTTCACGCCCGGCCAGTGCTGTCGCGAAGCTCTGGTTGATCTCCTGCAACTGAGCCAGCCCGCCGCCGTTGAGCAGGACCGACACCGAGGCCAGGGTCTGCTCCGTGGTGGGGTAGGTCGCGGCCGCGGACAGCGGTATCACCGAACCGTCGGTCAATCGGCCCTGCGGGACCGCGTCGGTGGGTGGGGCGAGCTCGATGTGCATGGAGCCCAGCAAACTGGTCTGGCCGACCTTGGCCGTGGCGTTGGCGGGCAGCACGACGTCTCCGTCGATCCGCATGGTGACCAGGGCGTGCCAGTCCTGAACCTCGATCTTGGTGACGTTTCCGACGTTGACGTCGGCAACGCGGACGCGGGTGTTCTGCTGGATGACCACCACGTCGGGTAGCTGCGCCTGGATGGTGTAAGCCCCGTCGCCGGTGCCCGCGGTACCGGGCAGGCTCAACGAATTCAGGCCTCGCCACTGGCATCCCGGAACCAGTGCCAGCACCGCAATGAGGATCCCGACCAGCGCTATGCGGCTCACGGGGTGCCGCCCGGCACCATCAGACCGGGCAGACCGGCGGCGGGGTCGGTCGGTACCGCGGGGCCCTCGGCGGCCAGCATGCCGATCGGGTCCGGCGGCGGTGGCGCAGCGGCAACGAAGTCGGGTCGCAGATGGTTCTCGCTGTAGGTGATCTCGTTGGGGCGTGCGGTGGCCCCGACGAACGGGTTTCCACCGATCGGCAGGAAGTTGTACTGCCGGTTCTTGACGATCGGCGCCAGATATTGCGTGCAGAGTTTCGCGGATTGTTCGCTGTTCAACCGGGAGGCGGCCTGCACTGCGCCACAGATGAATCCGACAGTGTTGGCGAAATTGCCCAGTGCCATGATGCCGGTGACCGCGGCCTGCGCAGGTTGATAGATGTTCATGAAGTTCTGGAACACCGTCGGTGCGACGTGCAGGACCTGTTTGACATCACCTCGGCGATCGTTGAGCGCGGTGGTGACGGCGGTGAACCGGTCGACGGTGGTGCCCAGTGATTCCCGATTGTCGGCGATGAACCCGCGCAGATCGGTGACGGCCGCATCGAGACCTGAGGTGGCGTCGGCGATCTCGTCGGGGGTGTTCGACAGCACGGTCGACACGTCGGCGAGGTTCACGTTGAACCTGGCCATCAGGTCACTGCTGGCAGACAGCGCCGACACCAGCATTTGCAGGTTGCGGACGGTGCTGAAGATATCGGTGCTGTGGTCACCGAGCACCGACATCGCCTGCGAGAGTTTGAGGACGGTGTCACGGGCGGTGCCGCCCTGGCCGCGCAGGTTCTCCGCTGCGCTGTTGATGAATTCACCGACGGCGTTCGGGCCTCCGGGCGTCGTCGGCTGCAGGGCTTCGGTGAGCTTCTGCAATTGCGCGCGGAAGTCGTCCCATTCCACCGGAACGGCCGTGCGCTCCAGCGGGATCGCGGCGCCGGCGGCGAGTTTCGGTCCACCGTCATAGGCGGGCACCAGTTGGATGGCCCGGGCGCTCACCAGGGACGGGGAGAGCACGGCGGCCCGGACGTCGGCGGGCACCGGGTAGCGGGCATCCACCGAGAAGGTGACCTTGATGTTCTGCGGTTGCGGCTCGATCGATTCGATATCTCCGACGGCGACGCCGAGAATCCGGACCTCGTCACCGACATAAAGGCCGTTGGTGTTGGCGAAATAGCCGACGTAGGTGTTGGTGACGACCCGGTCCCACCACGAGGTGCCCACGACCGAGATGCCGACGACCAGCAGCACCGACAGCACGGCGGCCAGCGCGATCCGCAACTTCGCCGTCATGGTGCGACCTCACCGGGCGCGGGAACATACACCGCGGTCGGGCCGACCGGCACAGGACCGGCGAACCCGGGCGGGGGTGCTGCCGGCGGACCCGGCGGTGGGCCACCCGGTGGCGGGCCGGGTAGCGGCTGCCGGTAAGGGTACCGCGGATCGCCTGGATGCCCGGTGATGGCATCGGGCAGAGTGAGATTCGGCTCGCCACCCTGGCCGGTGCGCGGGAACGGCACCGGCAGCGCCGGGGTACCGGGTTGGCCCACGCCGGGATCGACCAGCTGCGAGGGCACCCGCACGTTCGGGTCCAGACCCAGATCCGAGAAGGCCGCATCGACGAACGGTTGGACGAATTGGCCGGGCAGCAGGTTCACCAGCGAGGCCTTGAAGAACGGGCCGGAGCCGAGCACCTCACCAAAGGACATCGCGTAGCGGCGCAACAGGTACAGCGTGCGCTGCAGTTCCTGTTTACGGTTGTCCAGGATCGACAGCACTCCGTTGAGCTTGTCCAGGGCGGGTTGCAGTTGTTCGCGGTTGTCGGCCACCAGGCCGGACAGCTGGGCCGATGCCGCTGCCAGATTGCCCATGAACGCGTCCACCGAATCTCGTTGTGACAGTAGCTCGGCCAGCAGGGCGTTTGCGTTGACCACGAGCGAGGCGATCTGGTCGCTGCGCTTGGCCAGCACTCCGGTCACCTTGTCGGCATCGGCGAGCAGGGTGCGCAGCTGGGCGTCGCGGGTGTTGAGGGTGTCGGAGAACTGCGCGACACCTTCGAGGGCGAGCTTCAGGTCGGCCGGGGTGTTCTGGAAGGTCTCGGCCAGGGTCGACAATGCGGTGGACAGTTGGGTGGTGTCCAGCCCGCTGATGGTGGTGGTGAGATCCCCAAGGGCGGTGGGCAGATCGTAGGGTGAGGTGGTCCGTTCCAGCGGGATGGTCCCGTCGAGTTCGCCGTCGCCCTGCGGGGTGAGTTCGAGCATCTTGGTGCCCAGCACCGTCTCGGTCTTGATGGCCGCCTCGGTGCGGTCACCGAGTTCGACGTCGTCATCGACGGTGAACTCGACGAGAACCTTGGTGCCCTCCAACGTCACGCTCGACACGCGACCGACACCGTATCCGGAGACCCGGACATCGCTGCCCGGTTTGATACCACCGGCCTCGGCGAAATACGCGGTGTAGTCCGAAGTCCCCTTGATGACGGGCAATTTGTCGTAGGAGAAGGCGGCTGCCACGACCGCGACCAGCACAAGGGTGCCCACGGCTCCGACGGCCGCGCGGTTGCGTTCGGCGATGGGTTTCATTTCTTCGGTGTGCACCTTCCGGTGTCCTGGCCGGCCAGCTTGATGTACACGGGTTGACCGCCCTTCCCGTTGACCTTGAGCGCGGCGTCGCACAGGTAGAAGCCGAAGTAGTCGCCGTAGAGGCCCTGCCGGGCCAGGATCTGGTAGGTATCGGGCAGGGTCCGCACCAACTCGTCGACGTAGTCGTGGTCGGCCATGATCTGTCCGGCCACCCGGTCCGTCTGTGTTACTGCCTCTTTCACCGGTTCCCGGGCCTGCACCAACAGGTCGGCGACGGTACCGGCCGCAGCACTGATATGCGCCACGCCGGCGGCGATATCGTCGCGACGGTCGGCAAGACCCCGCACCAGGCTCGACAGGTCACCCAGCCCCGCGGAGAACTGGTCATCGCGTGCGGCGAACGTACTCAGCACGGTGTTGAGGTTGGTGATCACCTGTCCGATCAGCTCGTCGCGTCCGGCCAGCGTCTTGGTCAGCGCCGAGGTCTGGGCCAGCACCGAGGACACCGTGCCGCCCTGGCCCTGGAACACCTTGAGTAGTTGCCCGGACAAGGCGTTCACCTGGTCGGGATCCAGCGCTCGGAACAGCGGCCGGAAGCCGCCGATCAACGCGTCGACATCGAGGGCGGGGTGCGTGCGCTCCAGCGGGATGGTCTGGCCGGGCTGTAGCGGTCGCACCGAACCGGGTCCCTCTTCCAGTGCGAGGTAGCGGTCGCCGATCAGGTTTTCGTAGCGCACCGCGGCCGTGGTGCCCTCGGTGAGGGACAGGCCCCTGTCGACGGCGAATTCGACGGTGACGGTGCCGTCCTTGTGCAGGGTCAGGTTGGTCACCTTGCCCACCTCGACGCCGGCGATGCGGACGAAGTTGCCGCCCTTGAGGCCGGAGATGTTGGTGAACACGGCGCTGTAGGAGACCCGCGAGTCGAAGCGGAACTGCCCGAAGACGGTGACGAGGGCGAACAGGAACACCAGGCACATGGCGGTGAACCCCGCGACCCGCACCACGGTACCGGTGATGCTCTTGCGGCGCATGACAGGTCCTTCCTACGGCGTGGGTGGGCCGGGTGGCGGGAATGTCGCCGGGGCCGGCGGGAGCGGGAACGGCGGTGCCGGCGCTCCGAACGGGCCGGGCCCGGGTGCCGGACCGCCGGGGTAGCGGATGCTCGGCTGTTCGGGAACCGCGCGGGTGACCGGAAGGTAGTCGGCCCAGCCGGGGAAGCCGATACCGGGGTTGGTGCGGATCTCGTTGGGCAGGGCGCCCCAACCGGTGTCGGTGACCAGTGCCTTGACCGGGAAGTTCTGGCTGACATCGGGCAATGAACCGCAGCTCGGCTTGCCGCCGGGGCCGCCGGTGGCATTGGTCTTGGGCAGGTTCTGCGGGAATCGGTAGGCATCGTCGCCGGCGAGCATCGCCGCGTCCATGATGACCGATTTCCCGTTGCCGCCGAGGGCATCACGGCCACCGTGTTCCAGGAACCAGACCGCGCCCTGGAACAGGCACGTGTACGTCGGCGAGTATTTCATCAGCAGGGCCGTGGTCGGGTCGAGCAGATTCATGGCGCGCACCAGAGCGGGTTGGTTGCCGCCGATTACGTCGACACCCGATCGGGAGAAGCCGACCGCCGAGAGCAGCAGGGTGTCCAGCGGCTGCGCATGACTTGCGATGGTCGAAGAGGTGGTCGAGAACGAATCGAGGATCGATACGATGTCCTGCGCCGCAACGGAATACGCCTCAGCAGTCTGTCCGAACAACTGCCAGTCGCGTTGCACGGTGGGCATCCGTGGATTGACGGCCAGCAACACCTTGTTCGCCTCGGTGATAGCCCGGCCTATCCGGTCACCCTTACCGCGCAGCGATTCCGACACCGCGGCCAGTACGGCGTTGAGCTTGGCCGGGTCGACGGCCTGCACGACGGCTTGCAGGTTCTCGAATACCGTGTTGACCTCGACGGTGACATTACGACTGCGCAGCACCGCACCGGGTGTCAGCCGGCCCGCGCTGGGCCCGGAGTCGGGCACGATGAGATCCACATACTTGGCTCCGAAGGCCGTGGTGGACTTGATCTCGGCCTCCACGTTGGCGGGCAGATGCTCGAACGGTCCGGGGTATATGTTGAGATGCAGTGCGGCGAGCCCTGATTCGGTGCCGATCGATCCGACCTCGCCGACCTGCACGCCACGCAGTTTGACCTTCGCACCGTTCTCCATCACCAGGCCGGCCCGATCGGATATCAACGTGACGGGCACGAACGTGCGCAGCGTCCCGGAGAACAGCAGCGCGGTCATCACCGTCAGCGCGATGATGACGATCAGCAGGATGGGCGCATACCAGATCGGGTCGATCTTCTCGCGGCGCGGCGCATTGTTGTTCACGCGCTATCCCGAGAGATGGAAGTTGCCGGACTGCCCGTATACCGACAGCGTGATGGTCAACAGGACGAACACCGTTGCGGTGACCGAGGTCCGCACGGCACGGCCGACCGCCTCCCCCACCCCGGCCGGACCGCCGGTCGCGGTGAATCCGTAGTACGTGTGCACCACCATCACCGCGGCGGCCATCGACAGCGCCGCCACGAAGGACCACAGCAGGTCCGACGGCCGAAGAAACGTCGAGAAGTAGTGGTCGTAGACGCCGGCGGACTGACCGTAGACGACGGTGGTGCCCAACCGTGTTGCCAGGAAGGACATCAGGACGGCGACGGTGTAGAGCGGAATCACCACCACGACGCCGGCGACGATGCGGGTGGACACCAGGTAGGTGATGGCCCGGATGCCCATCACCTCGAGGGCGTCGATCTCCTCGTTGATCCGCATGGCGCCGAGCTGCGCGGTGGCGCCCGCACCGATGGTCGCGGCCAGCGCCACCCCGGCGGTGGCGGGTGCGATGAACCGGACGTTGAGGAAGGCCGACAGGAACCCGGTAAGCGCCTCGATGCCGACATTGGACAGCGTGTTGTACCCCTGCACGGCGATCAGCGCACCGGTGGACAGCGTGAGGAAACCGATGATGACGACGGTGCCACCGATCACGGCCAGCGCGCCGGTGCCCATGCCCATCACGGCGATGAGCCGCAGCACCTCGCCCGGGTAGCGGCGGACCGCGTCACCGATGTGGGCCAGGGACTGGCCGTAGAAGGCGGTCTGCTCGCCGAGCAGGCGGGTCCGGTCGACCAGCCCTTGCCCGAAAGTGGTCATCAGGGGGCCACTTTCACGCCGAGCGCGGTGGCCAGGATGTTGATCAGGAACAGCGCCATGAACGCGAAGACCACGGTCTCGTTTACCGCGTTACCCACGCCGGTCGGTCCGCCGCCCACCGACAACCCCTTGTAGCAGGCGATCAACCCGGCGGAGAGCCCGAACAGCAGAGCCTTGACCAGCGAGACGATGACCTGCGGCAGACCGGTGAGCAGTGTCAGGCCCGCGACGAAGGCTCCCGGGGTGACATTCTGGACATAGACCACGAACAGGTAGCTGCCGGTCAGCCCCACCACGGCCACCACCGAGTAGAGCATCAGGGCTACGAAGGTGGCCGCGATGACGCGGGGCACCACCAGCGCCTGCACCGGATTGACGCCGATGACCTTCATCGCGTCGATCTCTTCGCGGATGGTGCGGGCACCGAGGTCGGCGCACATGGCGGTGGCGCCGGCGCCGGCGACGACGATGGCCGTGACGACGGGTCCCACCTGGGTCACCGAGGCCAGCGCGGCACCGGCTCCGGACAGGTCGCCGGCACCGATTTCGAGCAACACGATGTTGAGCGTGAAAACGATCAGCACCGTGTAGGGGATGGACAGCATGATGGTCGGGAAGATCGATACCCGGGCCACGAAGGCGATCTGGTCGAAGAGCTCCCGCCATGCGAACGGGCGCCGGAAAATGGCACCGAACGATTCCGCGCTGAGCACCATGAAGCCACCCACGGCATCCATGGACTTCGTCAACTGACCGGAGGTGCTCATCGCGGCGGACGTTATGACCGGTGGAATTTGCTGTCAAAGGCAACTTTCAGCAGTATGCCGACGTCAATATCCGATTCGGCTGGTGGCCATTCCTCGCGCGATTTAGCTCAGCGTGATTCGATCACGGTGATGCATAGTGCCCGCACTGCGTAGACTCGCCCGTGTGGATGTCGATCCCTCGGTTCCCCCATCAGGTAGCGGCTGCGTGGAGTGCGACGCCGACGGCGGATGGTGGGTCCACCTGCGTCGCTGCACCGCGTGCGGGCATATCGGCTGCTGTGACGATTCGCTGGCGCGGCATGCCTCACACCACTGGCGCAGCAGCGGCCACCCGATCATCCGAAGTTTCGAGCCGGGTGAGGACTGGTTCTGGAATTACGACACCGGCCAGTATTACGACGGCCCGTAATTGTGTGCACCCCAGGCGCATCCCATCGATCAGTCGGTACCGGGTCCCCGATCGCGGGTGCCCGCCGACTGGATGGAGCAGCTGCAGAACCGGGATGCTTGAGTACCGTTTCGACCTCGGCGAAACGGGTATCGACTCCCCGTGAGCGCAGATCCCAAGACCACCGAGTCAGACGCAGGTAAACCGGGCGCCGAGGACGATGTCCTGAGCGACCCGGCCAAGGGTGCCGAGGACCGCTCGGACTGGTCCGACGAGGGCGGCGCGCCGGCCGGCGAAGAACACGCCTAACCTGCGTCGGCAAACACCGCCTGCGCGGCGTTGTAACCGGGTATGAAGGTGATACCGGGCCCGCCGTGGCATCCGGCGCTGCCCAGGTAGAGACCGTCGATCGGGATCGGCTGGTCGACAAAACCTTTCGGTCCAGGACGGTTCGGACCCATCTGCTCGGGGTGGATCAGCCCATGGCAGTAGTCGCCACCGGGTGCGCCGAACATGGTGCTCATGTGCTTGGGCGTGAAGGTGGTGTGCCGGATGATCCGCTGCTCGAAATCCGGTGCCAGTCGCGTGATCTTGTCGATCACCCGACGACCCATCTCGACCTTGAGATCCCCGTAGGACGCCCGCGCGTTGCCCTCTACGGGGAACCACAGCGAGAAGGCCGACACCGCATGCTTGCCGGGCGGGGCGAGGTCCGGATCCTGCACCGAGGGCATCTGCAGTGCGATCGCCGGGTCGGTGGGCACGTCGCCGCGACGGCTCTGCTCCCACTGCTCCTGCAGTTCCTCCGGAGTGTTGAAAATGCCTATCGCCGACTGCATCTCGGGATCGTTGAGCATCGTGTACGGGTCGGCAAAGGTGAGCAGGCCGTCGAGCGCGAAATGCATCTGCAGGTAACTGCCACGGTGGTCGGTGCGGGCGAAGCGGTCACGCACGTCGCCGGGCAGCGCGACGGGGTCGAGCAGCTGGGTGACGGTGGTATCGGGCGACAATGCGGAGACGACGACGGACGCGCTCAGTTCGCTGCCATCCGCCAGTCGCACCCCGGCGACCCGCCCCGCGGCGGTGCGGATCTGCTCGACCTTGGATCGCAGGCGCAGCTCACCACCGCCGTCGATGAGCATATCGCGCAGGTGGGCGGTCAGTGCGCCGATGCCGCCGCGGAGCTTCTTCATCAGCACCGCGTTTTCGTCGGGCACCGCCAGCCCGAACGCCAGCGCCGCGGCGCTGCCCGGTGTCGCGGGGCCCCGGTAGGTGGTGTTGACCGCCAGGAATGACAGCATGCCGCGGAGCGCGCCGTGCTTCTCGGCGTCGGGCAGATAGCGGTCCAGCACGTCGGTGACCGAACCGAACAGCATGTCGGTGATGGCCGCGCGCTCGAATTCGTTTGTCGCGCAGGCATACATCTCGTCGAGAGTCTTGGGCGGCAGGCCCGCCTCGAATCGCCCGAGCGCGCGGGTCGGGGCCTGACTCCAGGCCATCAGCCCCGCCATGCCGTTGACCGCCTCGGCGCCGTGCACCTCGTTGAGGTGACTGAGTAGCTTCATCGGATCGGTGTAGTAGACGACCGGATCGTCGCCGATACCGCGCAGCGATACCGACATGACGTCGACGTCGATGCACGGCAACGCGTCCAGGCCGAGCTCGCGGCTCACCACCGCCGAGGTCGGGAACTGCAGGGATCCGGCGATCTCGAAGTGGTAGCCGTCGAAAAGCTCGACGGTGGAGGCCATTCCGCCGGCGTAGAGCTTGGCGTCCAGGCACAGGGTGCGAAGGCCGGCCCGTTGCAGCAGGGCGGCGGCGGCCAGGCCGTTGTGGCCCGCGCCGATGACGATGGCATCAAAGCTGTCCGACATCACCCGAGGCTGACATCGGTCCCCATGTTTTGTCAATATTGACAAAACATCTAGCGCTGCGGAACCACACCCGCCTCCAGCGAGTCCAGCGCCGTGCGGCACAGCCGGGCCAGCTCGGGCAACGACCGGTCCTCGGCGAGCATCCACACCTCCATGGCACCGAACACCGCGGCGGCGATGCACCGCGCGGTCACGGTGATCTGCAACCGCGTGTCGATATCGGTGGCCGGTGGTTGATCGTCGCGCAGGTGCTCCTCGACGACCTCGGCGAAGGATGCCTCGACCTGCCTGATGTGCCGCACGATGCGCCCGGGATCCAGCTCGTCGGAGCGCAGCTCGGCGATCCGCGCGACGGCGTCGACGTCATAAGGGGATTCCAGGATGGCGGCGTGCACGGCCTCGACGATGGATTCGTCGGCGGACCGGTTGGCCAGCGCGGTGCGAAACCACTCCAGTCCGGCGTCGTAATCGACGAACAGCAGGTCGTGTTTGGAGGAAAAGTGCCGGTAGAAGGTGCGCAGCGAGACGCCGGCATCGGCGGCGATCTGTTCGGCGGACGTCTCCTCAACGCCCTGGGCCAAGAAGCGCACCATGGCGGCCTTACGCAGCGCGTCCCTGGTGCGCTCGCTGCGAGCCGTTTGCGCGGGGCGGACCATCGGCTCAACGTACCGCAGGGCGAACAACCCCCGACGTACCCGCTTGGGCGAAGTCCATAAGCTCTCAGCAAAGGTCCACAGGGGGGTCAGACTTTGCGCGTCCATCATCTCAATTGCGGCAGCATGCCCGTTCCGAGCGCACCGCTGGTGTGCCACGTCCTGCTCGTCGAGTCCGACGACGGACTGATACTGGTCGACAGCGGCTACGGGCTACTCGACTGCGCCGAGCCGGCCCGGCGCCTCGGACCGTTCCGGTTCGCCTCCAGGCCGGTACTCGATCCGGCCGAGACCGCGGCGCGCCAGATCGCGGCCCTGGGGTTCGCTCGGGAGGACGTCCGGCACATCGTCGTCACGCATTTCGACTTCGATCACATCGGCGGGATCGCCGACTTCCCTGCCGCGCAGGTGCACGTCACCGCCGCGGAGGCCGCCGGTGCGGTGCACGCGCCGTCATGGCGGGAACGGGTGCGCTACCGCAGCATCCAGTGGTCGCACGGTCCGACGCTGGTCGAGCACGAACCGGACGGTGAGCACTGGCGCGGATTCGGGGCGGCCAAGGAGATATTGGACGGCGTCGTGCTGATTGCGCTACCCGGGCACACCCGCGGGCATGCCTGTGTCGCCGTGGACGCCGGGCACCGCTGGGTGTTGCACACCGGTGATGCTTTCTATCACCGCGGCCGGATCGACGGCAGGCCCATACCGAAGATCCTGGGGATGGAGATGGTGCTGGCCTTCGACCGCAAGCAGGTGCGCGACAACCACATCCGGCTCGCGGGGCTGGCCGCGCGCAATGAGCCCGACCTGCTGATGGTCAACGCCCACGACCCGATCCTGTTGCAGCAGGCCCGAGCCACCGCCTGATCAACCGGCGGCGACCAGCGCGATGGTTGCCTCGACGGCGTCCTCGGTGATATCGCTCATCGTCCCGCCGTTCTCCACGGTGACCGCGGTGAGCTCGCGCAGACCGCCGAGCAACATGATGATGCGCGGACGGGACACTGGCCCGATACCGGCCTCGCGGAACCGCGGGCTGTCGATCAGAGCGTTGACCATCTCGATGAATTGCTCCATGGAATCGCGGGTCAGCGCGCGGCCGGCGGCACCCAGCGACGGGCCGTCGCGGATCCAGCTCAGCGTCACATCGGGGCGGGACTCCCCCGAGGCGATCCACGCCTCGATGGCCTGGCGGGCCTGATCGCGCCATGGCGCGTCGGGATCCACGGCGGCCGAAATCTGACGTATCTGATCGGCATTCGCGTCGGCCAACAGCGCCATGAAGCACTCCTCCTTGCTGGAGAAGTACTCGTAGAAGGTGCGCCGCGATGTCCTGGCCCGCCGGACGATATCGGCGATCGTCATCTTGGCGTAGCCGTCCTCGGCGATCGAGGCCTCACACGCGGCCAGCAACCGGGTGCGGAAGTCGGCCCCGGCTGCGTCCGTCGTCACCCGCTCACCATATGACGGCGATACCCGCCGCAGTCAGCGAGAGTGCCCCGGCGAGGTAGAACAACGGCGGCGCGACGGGGTGACCGGTGCGTCGCTGCCGGGCGCTGCCCATGCCCAGCACGCCGCCCAGGATTACCAGCAGGACCAGCTTGACCCCGATCTTGGGGTAGTTGAGCACGACATCGGACGGCCACGGCGCGGCCAGCGCCAGACCGGTGATCAGCGAGACCAGCAGGCCGTAGTCCATGACCCTGGTGAATCGGGGTTGCGCCGAGAGCGCCGCCGACGCCCAGGCGCCGAAGGTGACGGCGAAACCGACGATGTGCAGCAGCACAACTACGCTGCGTAGTAGCTCCATGGCCGGAGCGTACCGCCCTCACCGGATGGCCATCACCGGACTGAGGACATCCTTGACGAACTGGCCGATGTTCGTCGCCGGGTCGCCGTCGGGGAAGCTGACGGTGGCCAGCACATTGGCCCCGGCGTCGACGAAGTTGGTGTCGGCACGGTCCTGATGGGTCGACGAGGTCACCAGGATGATGCCCGAGGTATCGGCCTTCTTCGCCAGCGGGACCGAGAAGCGCGCATTCTGCACGGTGCTGTTGGCCTTGTCCTCCACGATGATCCGGTTGGCCGGGAACCCGAGCATCTGCAGGAGGTTGCGCATCTCGCCTGCCTCGGTGCGGCCCTGGCGCGGATTGCCGCCGGTTACGATGATCGGCGATTGCGGGAACGCCTGCGCGACGGCCAGCCCGGTCAGCACCCGGGTGAACAGGATGGGTCGCATCCAGCCGTCGGGGGTCAGGCCGTAACCAAGGATCACGATGGCCGGTTTGGAGAAATCCTTGCCCGCCGGTTGGGCCTGGGCCGCCGGAGCGCCGGCGAGAGCGAACACCGCGAGCAGGGCGGTGACGAGAGCGACCGCGGCAGCGGTCAGGCGAGTACGTGTTTCATCCCCGAATGATTGCGACACGACTGTTGATCGTGATCAGTGGGAAGGATGTTACGAAGACGACAATTTCGATCTGAGTGGCCAGGGCCGGGATCGAACCGGCGACCTTCCGCTTTTCAGGCGGACGCTCGTACCAACTGAGCTACCTGGCCGGAAGGCCCCGGCCTTTCGACCGGGATACCTCGCCGAGATGGCGACCCTGACGGGACTCGAACCCGCGACCTCCGCCGTGACAGGGCGGCGCGCTAACCAACTGCGCCACAGGGCCTTGCTCTGTACTGCTGCACTCCGGTGTGTCACCACCGTCGTGCCGTACCCCCAACGGGATTCGAACCCGTGCTACCGCCGTGAAAGGGCGGCGTCCTAGGCCGCTAAACGATGGGGGCCTATCCGGATTTCTCCGGGCCGCTCTCAACGCCGGTGACGTTGGAAGCTTCGATAGCTTAGGACACAGCTGCTCGAAATCCCAAACCGGATGCCCCCACCCGTCTGATCAGCGGGCCAAGTATCCTTTTCGAGCACACGCCCCTATAGCTCAGTCGGTAGAGCTACGGACTTTTAATCCGCAGGTCCCAGGTTCGAGCCCTGGTGGGGGCACCACGTATTCCGCGCCGCAGGCCGCCCCGGCGTTTACCTGACTTCAGCCCGCCCGCCTCATGCGCTTCGCGACTGAAGCCAGGTAGCTCTCAGCGTCGAAATCTCTACACCAGTTCAGTCTCGACCGCCGGTCGCCTGTGGCGGCTGAAGTAGTGGACGGGTCGCTGGGGGCACCACGCCAAACCCGGCCCACGAGAGTGACGTTTCCGTGCTCGAACGGCCGCTGGGACCGCAAGAACGTCACTCTCGCGGAGTCGGGCCCGGCGCGTCAGCGGTCCGGCTTGGGTTTCGGCCCCTTGTCACCCTTTCCGTTCCCGCCGTTGCCGCGCCCGGGACCCCCAGGCGGACCTGGCGCGGGTGCGGGCGCAGGCGCTGCCGTGGTCGTGGTCGTGGTCGTCGGCGGTATCGACACCGAGGAGACCGGAGCCGGCGAGGTCGCGCTCGGCGCCGGCGCCGGCGTGGGCGTCCCGTTGCGTGAGGCGGTATCGACGAGGAAGGCGGCGAGCAGCACGAGCAACGCCACCACCCCGCCCGCCATGGCAAGCACACGGCGCCGACGGCTGCGCGGCCGCGGCACCACCACCCGCACCGTCGCGGGGTCGGGCAGCGGCTGATCGAGCACCAGGGTGCCCGGCCGCGCCGAGAGCGCCGCGAGCATCTGCTCGGCACTGGCGAAGCGCACCCGCTCGTCGGCGGCCAGGGCCCGCTGGATCACCGCCACCAACGCCGCGTCGGCGTCGGGGCGCAACGCCGCCAGATTCTCGTGCGGCAGCGGGATTCGGCCGACGAGACCCTCGGCAGCCACCATCGCGGCGGCGTAGAGATCATCGGCGACCGTCGCGGGATGCCCGGCCAACCGTTGCGGACTCAGATAGCCCAGCGTCCCGACGACCTGGCCGGTCATGGTGTGCGCGGAGGTGGGACTCTTGGCGATCCCGAAATCGGCGATCTTGATACCGCCGGCCGCCGTGACCAGGATGTTGGCCGGCTTGATATCGCGGTGCAGGATCCCGGCGGCATGGGCGGCGGCCAGACCGGAAAGCAACTCGCACAACAGCACCCGCACCTGCTGTGCGGGCACCGGACCGGCGGCGAACACATCGGCCACCGTGCGCCCGGGAAGCCGTTCCATCACCAGGTAGGGCAGGCCGTTGTGTTCACCGCTGTCATGCACGGCAACGATGTTCGGGTGGTTCAGGGTGGCGACCGCGCGCGCCTCGGACTCGAAGCGCCTCCGGTCGCCCGCCGTCGGGTCCATCAGCTTGATCGCGACCGGGCGTCCCAGCCGGGTGTCCCAGCCGTCATGCACCGCGGCCATCCCGCCGCGGCCGAGCAGTCCGCGCAATTCGTAGCGACCGCCGAGTGGCTGCTGCATGCGGTCCACCGTAGACCGCGCGGTGACTACACCTGAGGGCAGTAGAAGTTCGGGTTGCCCCGGTACTCCACGGGCGGGAGATTGCGGGCCGGGGTCTGCACCAGCGGCGAGTCGGCGGGCAACCGGCCGCTGGCCCGATCCACCGCGGAGCGCTTGCGCGGGTGCATCAACGAGCGCTTGGGCAGCACCTTGCCCGCGAACGTGATGACCTCGCACAGCCGGTCGTGCAGGAACTGTTGCCGCGGTGTCCAGGTGTAACCCATCAGCTCGCGCACCGGCTCGTCATAGAGGGCCACGGTCATGAACGTCAGGAAGCGCTGCATCACCTTCAGATTCAGCTTCCATAGCGGGTCCGGAATCCATTGCAGGGAGGGATGTTTGGGCATCGTGGACAGATCCATCACGGTGACGGCGGCCCAGTTGCGCTCCAGGACCTCGGTGCACATGTGATCCCAGTAGGCCTCGAACTCCTCCCAGGACTTCGGCACCGGCCGCATGCTCATGCCGTACATGCGGTACCACTGCACGTGCTCGTCGAACAGTTGACGCTTGTCGGCGAGCGAGATACCGCCGCCGAACTTCTCGGCCGCCAGCAGCGTCGACTTGAAGAACGTCGCATGCGCCCAGTAGAAGACGTCCGGGTTCAGCGCGCTGTAGCGCCGCCCCAGCTTGTCCACACCCTTGATGCCGATGTGATAGTCGCGGACCTCGGCACCGGTCTGCGGCGCCCGGTCACCGTCGAAGACCACGCCGCCGATCGGGTAGATCGACCGCAGCAGGCGCGGGATGCGCTCGATGAAGAAGATCGAATGCTCCTCGACCGCGGCCCCGAGCTGCGGGTGCATGTTCTGCATCGACCCGGCCCAGGTGCCCTGGAACAGTCCCGTCCACTGTCCGAAGTACTTCCAGGTGAGTGAGTCCGGCCCGAGCGGGACGTCGTCGTATCCGGCGCTCACGGGGCAACCGGCAGCACCGGCGGAATCGCTGGTCACCGGGCATGTCTCGGACGTATCTTGAGTCACTGACGACCTTCCGTTCGGGTCGGGGAAGCAATTCTGACTACACCCGTTGTCACCAAGCAGCTTAGGAGTGATGTGCCGTCCGGTCAACGACGCGGTCGATGGTCCGGCGTTCCCCTGCAGGACCGCCAGGCGCTGCGCCGCAACGAGCTGATCAGCGCGGGCATCGCGCTGCTCGGCGCCGCCGACGGACCGGCACTGACGGTCCGCGCGGTCTGCCGGGCGGCCGGCCTGACCGAGCGGTACTTCTACGAAAGCTTCACCGACCGCGACGTTTTCGTACGCGCCGTCTACGACGAGGTGTGCCAGGCGGCCATGACCGCACTGCTGGCGGCACAGACACCGCGCGCCGCAGTGGAACAATTCGTCGAGCTGATGGTCGACGACCCGACTCGCGGCCGGGTACTGCTCCTGGCACCCGAGCGCGAGCCGGTGCTGGTGGCCTCGGGCGCGGAGTGGATGCCCGACTTCATCGCCCTCATCCAGCGCAAGCTCACCCAGATCGCCGATCCGGCAGTGCAGGAAATGGTGGCCACCGGACTGGTCGGCGCGCTCACCGCACTGTTCACCGCCTACCTGAACGGCCGCCTGGCGGCCGGCCGCGAACAGTTCGTCGACTACTGCAGCACGTTGCTCCTCAATCGGGCCGCCGCCCATCAGTAACGGTGAGCATGCCCAAAAGACGGGTAACCGTTACGCGACTCACGTTGACGGAACTTGAATGTCACCGCGAGACACAGATATATTGACTGCAACCAACAGGTACAGATACATCGGAGGGTCCATGACCGAGGAACTGAGCGATCTGCAGCTCCTGCACGAGCTCGAGCCCGTGGTGGAAAAGCAGATCAACCGGCACCTGAGCATGCGCAAGGACTGGAACCCCCACGACTACATCCCGTGGTCGGACGGCAAGAACTTCTACGCCCTCGGCGGCCAGGAGTGGGATCCCGAGCAGTCCAAGCTCTCCGAGGTCGCGCGCATCGCGATGATCACCAACCTGTTGACCGAGGACAATCTGCCCTCGTACCACCGCGAGATCGCGATGAATTTCAGCATGGACGGCCCGTGGGGTTTCTGGGTCAACCGCTGGACCGCCGAGGAGAACCGGCACGGTATCGCCCTGCGCGATTACCTGCTGGTCACCCGCGCCATCGACCCGATCGAACTCGAAGAGCTGCGCGTGGAGCAGGTCACCCGCGGCTTCTCCCCCGGCCAGAACCTGCAGGGCGGCGACGAGCTGTTCGCCCAGAGCCTGTTCGACTCCGTCATCTACGTGACGTTCCAGGAGCTGGCCACCCGCGTCAGCCACCGCAACACCGGCCGCGCCTGCAATGACACCGTCGCCGACCAGCTGCTCGGCCGCATCTCCGCCGACGAGAACCTGCACATGATCTTCTACCGCGACGTGTCGGCCGCCGGTATGGAGATCGCACCCAACCAGGCGATGAAGTCGCTGCACAAGATCCTCACCAACTTCAAGATGCCCGGCTACACCATCCCCGATTTCCGCCGCAAGGCCGTCGTCATCGCCACCGGCGGGGTCTACGACCCGCGCATCCACCTCGACGACATCGTGATGCCGGTGCTCAAGAAGTGGCGCATCTTCGAACGCGAGGATTTCACCGGTGAGGGCGCCAAGTTGCGCGACGAGCTGGCCAAGCACGTCGAAGAGCTCGAGGAGACCTGCGAGAAGTTCGAGATCGCCAAGGAACGCCGCCTGGAGCGGGAGCGCAAGGTCGCCGAGAAGAAGGCGATGAAGAACCTGCTGGTGAGCTCCTCCGCAGCCGGATGACGCTGCTCGACAATCCGCCGACGGCCCGATCTGCCCTGCAGATCGGGCCGATCGCATTGCGTTCGCCTGTCGTCCTGGCCCCGATGGCCGGCGTCACCAACGTCGCGTTCCGCACACTGTGCCGCGAGCTGGAGATGGCCCGCGCCGGCACCATCAGCGGCCTGTACGTCTGCGAGATGGTGACCGCACGCGCCCTGGTTGAACGCCATCCGGTCACCATGCACATGACCACCTTCGCCCCGGATGAGACGCCACGCTCGCTGCAGCTCTACACCGTCGACCCCGAGACCACCTATCGCGCGGCCAAGATGATCGCCGACGAGGGCCTGGCCGATCACATCGACATGAACTTCGGCTGCCCGGTGCCCAAGGTCACCAAGCGCGGCGGCGGCGCGGCCATCCCGTTCAAGCGGCGGCTGTTCGGTCAGATCATCGGGGCGGCCGTCCGCGGTATCGAGGGCACACCGATCCCCGTCACGGCGAAATTCCGGGTCGGCATCGACGATGAGCACACCACGCACCTGGATGCCGGGCGCATCGCCGAGCAGGAGGGTGCTGCCGCCGTCGCGCTGCACGCTCGCACCGCCGCCCAGCGCTACTCCGGCGCGGCCGATTGGTCACGCATCGCCGAACTCAAACAACACGTGACCGGCATCCCGGTGTTGGGCAACGGTGACATCTTCGACGCCCGCGACGCGGTGGCCATGATGTCGCAGACCGGATGTGACGGAGTCGTCATCGGACGCGGGTGCCTCGGCAGGCCCTGGCTTTTCGCCGAACTGTCCGCCGTCTTCAACGACCGCCCGATTCCCACCCCGCCCACCCTCGGCGAGGTCACCGATATCGTGCGGCGCCACGGTGAGCTGCTCGCCGAGCACTTCGGTGTGGACAAGGGCATGCGTGACATTCGCAAGCACGTCGCCTGGTACCTGCACGGTTTCCCCGTCGGCGGCGATTCCAGGCGGGCATTGGCGCTGGTCAAGACCGTCGAGGAGCTCGACGAACTGCTGGCCCAGCTGGACCAGGACGCACCGTTCCCCGAGGTGGGTGACGGCCCGCGCGGCCGACAGGGTTCGCCGGGATCGGTGTCGCTGCCCGCGGGTTGGCTCGACGATCCCGACGACGACACCGTGCCCGAGGCCGCCGATGTGATGCACTCCGGCGGCTGAGCCGAGATGGTCCCGAGACCGCTCCGTCACTGCACTGCGCTGGCCGACGCTCAGGTTGTCTCAGTACGATGAGTGCCCACGTACCCGGACTCCGGTGGCGCGGCCGGGCATGGGCCTGCTACAAGAAGTAGTGCGCCGCGTCCGAACGCAGTATCCGGGCAGCCCGTACGACATCCGTGCGCAACGGCGCGCACGCCCCACGAGCCGAAGGTCGGTAGGACATGAGTGACGGCGACAACGCCACTCCTGGCCGGCCCGACCGTGCGCGCGGTGACAACGATTGGCTTACCCGA
This sequence comes from Mycobacterium sp. VKM Ac-1816D, assembly GCF_000416385.1. Classification (NCBI taxonomy): domain Bacteria; kingdom Bacillati; phylum Actinomycetota; class Actinomycetes; order Mycobacteriales; family Mycobacteriaceae; genus Mycobacterium; species Mycobacterium sp. VKM Ac-1816D. The sequence continues at coordinate 120,194 of NZ_AOHQ01000136.1, read as the reverse complement.
TCGGAGCGACCGGCACCAGGCGCCGCGCCGTGGGAGCGCGCCGGCACGCCAGACACGAATGACCGGGACACGAGTACCCCGCAGACCAATCCTCAGGACACCGGCAATCACACCGATGGCGTCACCGTCGCCGATCTGATCGCCAAGCTGGCCGCCGACAACCCGAACAGCACCGGGCGCAGGCGGCGCCGGGCGACCGATGAGGCGGTCGAGGAGTCCGGCTCCGTCGTACCCGAGACCGACGCCGAGATCACCGACCCGGTGGCCCCGGTCGAGGCCGTCATCTTCGAACCCGAGACATCCCACGCCGATGGGCTGGAGCCGCCGACCGAGGTGATGTACGTCCCGTCGGCGTACGCCCCCGAACTTCCCGACCTCGCCGCCGCCCGGCCGCCCGTGCACGCCGCGCGCCCCCGGCACCATGCCGGTCGCACCGCGCGCAATGCCGGCCGGGTCGCCGCAGCGCTGGCCGCGATCTGCGCCCTGCTGGTGACCGGCGGGGCCTGGCAGTGGCAGTCGATGAAGAACAACAGCCTCAATCAGGTGTCCGCACTGGACCTCAACTCGCGCGACATTCTTGACCCCAACAAGCAGTTCGGCGACGAGAACTTCCTCATCGTGGGCACCGACAGCCGCCTGGGCGCCAATTCCGAGGTCGGCGCGGGCACCACCGATGATGCCGCCGGCGCGCGGTCGGACACCATCATGCTGGTCAACATCCCGGCCGACCGTAAGCGCGTGGTCGCGGTCTCGTTCCCACGCGATCTGGCCATCACACCGATGAAGTGCGAGCCGTGGGACCCCGAGACCCGTGCCTATGGCCCGATCACCGACCCGGAATCCCCGATGTACGGGATGGACGAGGCGTACACCGAGACCAAGCTGAACTCCGCCTACGCCGTCGGCGGGCCCAAGTGCCTGGTGAAGGTGATCCAGAAGCTCTCCGGACTGTCGGTGAACCGGTTCATGGCCATCGACTTCACCGGATTCTCGAAGATGGTCGACGCGCTCGGCGGCGTCGAGGTGTGCAGCACCACCCCGCTGGAGGACTACGAGCTGGGCACCGTGCTGGCCACCCCGGGCCGCCAGATCGTCGACGGTCACACCGCACTGAACTATGTGCGGGCCCGGCAGGTCACCACCGAGTTCAACGGCGACTACGGCCGCATCAAGCGTCAGCAGCTGTTCCTGTCCTCGCTGCTGCGCTCGATGATCTCCAAAGAGGTGTTCTTCAGCCTGTCGAAGCTCAACAACGTGGTGAACATGTTCATCGAGGACAGCTACGTCGACAACATCAAGACCAAGGACCTGGTCGATCTCGGCCAGTCGGTGCAGGGTGTCAACGCCGGGCGCATCACCTTCGTCACGGTGCCCACCACCGGTTACGCCGACGACTACGGCAACGAGCAGCCCCGCGTCGACGATATGGCCGCGCTGTTCGCCGCGATCATCGACGACGATCCGCTGCCCGAAGAGCACAACGACGACAGCAGCCCGGTCCCGCCGGCACCCGAAAACCACGGCGGCTCAAGCACCCCCACCACCGACGCGAACGGTGCCGAAACCGTCGACGCGGTCGCCACCGATCCCGGTGCGGTGACCGTGCGGGTGTCCAACTCCACCGGCCAGTCCGGACTGGCCGCCAACGCCGCCTCCGTTCTGCAGCAGCACGGTTTCCAGGTCGACACACCCGACGACTACCCCGGCCCGCTGCATTCCACGACGGTGTTCTTCTCCCCCGGCAACGAGCAGGCCGCGGCGACCGTCGCATCGTCGTTCCACAACGCGACCATCGAGCGCACCACCGGGATGGGCGATGTGGTGCGGGTCGTGCTCGGCACGGACTTCACCTCCGTCACGCCGCCGTCGCCCAGCGGTTCGACCGTCCAGGTCCAGATGGTCCGCGGCACCTCGTCCTCTTCGTCGTCCTCGGGAGCCACGACCACCGAGCTACCGGAGGACCTCACCGTCACCAACGCAGCGGACACCACCTGCGAGTAGGGCGGTAGGACCGATACCCAGGCCATCCATGGGCATTCACCTTTCGTTCACCTGTGGCGCCGTGACCTGCAAGCTCGCTGAACGTAAGGTATTCACATGCGTACTGCGTACCAGGAACAACTGTCGTCCTTGACCGTTCAGCTCAGCGAGATGTGTGGGCTGGCCGGTGTGGCGATGGAGCGCGCAACCCAGGCCCTTCTGCAGGCCGATCTGGCGCTGGCCGAGCAGGTGATCTCCGAACAGGATCGGCTCGGTGAGATCCGGGTGCGCGCCGAAGAGGCCGCGTTCATGCTGCTCGCGCTGCAGGGTCCGGTCGCCGGCGATCTGCGCGCCATCGTCAGCGGTATCCAGATCATCGCCGATATCGACCGGATGGGCGCGCTGGCCCTGCATGTGGCCAAGATCGCGCGGCGCCGCCACCCCCAGCACGCACTGCCCGAGGAGGTCAACGGGTACTTCGCCGAAATGGGGCGGGTGGCAGTCGACTTGGCCCACAGTGCGCGCGAGGTGCTCGACACCCTCGATCCGGAGAAGGCTCGCCAGATCCGCGACGAGGACGATGCGATGGATGATCTGCACCGACATCTGTTCTCGGTGCTGATGGACAAGGACTGGAAGCACGGTGTCACCGCCGCCGTCGATGTCACGCTGTTGAGCCGTTTCTACGAGCGGTTCGCCGACCACGCGGTCGAGATCTCCCGCCGGGTCATCTTCACCGCCACCGGCGAGCTGCCCGAGGACAACCTGGCCGAACCGCAGTAGCCGGCAGCTCTCACGAACCGTCGGCGACGATCCGCACCCCGTCGCGGCCCGCCGCCATCAGGTCGGCCAGCACCTTCTCCACGATCTGGAGTTCGGCACTGGTGTAGCGGTTCAGGAACGCCCGCCTGCCCAGGTCCATCTCCTCGTGCAGCCGGCGGTGCGCGGCAGCGACCAGTTCGCCGTCCGCGGTGAGCGTCAGCTGGGTCTCCTTGCGGTTGCCGGGGACCGGACCGCGGTGCACCAGTCCAGCCTCGACCAGCCGGTGGACGTGCTTGCTGACGGTGCCCTTCAGCTGTCGTGACCGAGCTGCCAATCCGACCAGGCTCGACGGGCCGTCGGCCAGCTCGGCAAGCAGGTGCACCGACAGCTGAGGGAGCTCACGGATCGGCCCCGCCAACCGCTGCGGGCAGCGCGCCACCATGAAATCGCGCTCCGGGTCGCCGTCGGAGTCGCCTTCGAACTTGTCCCCCACCGCGTCGATCAGCTGGTTGATGTCCTCGATCAGCCGCGACTTGGTTTTCACGGAAACAATATTGCCATCTGCCGCCGCGCGCCGTACATTGTTTCTATAGAAACCATTTCTCAGGAAACACAGGAGTCGCCATGAAGGCCGCCGTGATCGACCGATGGGGGCACCCGCCCCGCTACACCGACTTCCCGGATCCAGAGCCCGGGGACGGCACACTGACCGCCACCGTCGAGGCCAGTGCGCTGACGAATCTGACGAAGGGCATCGGGAACGGAACCCACTACGCCAGCAGGGAATTGGGCTTACCGATGATCCCCGGCGTGGACGGTGTCGCGCGACTCGACGACGGCAGACGGGTGTACACCGGCGCGGTGCCACCGTACGGAATGCTGGCCGAGCGCACCCTGCTCAACGCACGCGACATGGTGGAGCTGCCCGACGGGATCGACGCCGTCACCGCGGCCGCCGTCCCCAATCCGGGCATATCGTCCTGGCTGGCACTCGAACACGCCGCGGCACTACGACCCGGTGAACACGTGCTGATCCTCGGGGCCACCGGTGTCACCGGTTCGCTCGCCGCACAGCTGGCGGCATCGGTGTTCGGCGCAGCGCGGGTGGTCGTCGCCGGCCGCGACACCACCCGGCTGGCCTGGCTACGCACCGTCGGGGCTGACGACGTCATCGACCTGCGCAATGACGATGTGCGCGCCAGGGTCCGCGCCCTGCACGCCGAGCAGCCCTTCGACGTCGTGCTGGACTACCTGTGGGGCGACCCCGCGGCGCAGGTGCTCGCCGCCCTCGCCGACGGCCCCACCGGCAGCTATCACCGCACCCGGTTCGTCCAGGTCGGCGCGATGGCCGATCCGACGATGCCGCTGCCCGCCGCGCTGCTGCGCAGTACCGGTATCCAGCTCCGCGGGGTCGGAATCGGCAGCGTCCCGCCCGCGGTCCTGGCCTCGGCGCGTGCCGAGGCACTGCCCCGGCTGTTCGACATGGTCGGCAACGGCAGTCTCGAACTGCGCACGGCCGCAAGACCGCTGGCCGATATCGCCGACGCGTGGACCACGACCGACCCGTCCGGCACGCGGGTGGTGCTCACACCCTGACGGCGCGGGCTAGCCGAACCGACCGGAGATGTAATCCTCGGTGGCCTTCTGGGTCGGGTTGGAGAAGATCTTCTCGGTGTCGTCGATCTCGATGAGCTGACCGGGCTTACCGGTGGCCTCGAGGTTGAAGAACGCCGTCTGATCAGAGACGCGGGCGGCCTGCTGCATGTTGTGCGTGACGATCACGATGGTGAAGTCCTGCTTCAGCTCCGAGATCAGATCCTCGATCGCCAGCGTCGAGATCGGGTCGAGCGCCGAACAGGGCTCATCCATCAGCAACACGTCGGGCTGCACGGCAATGGCGCGGGCGATGCAGAGTCGCTGCTGCTGACCGCCCGAGAGACCGCCACCGGGCTTGTCGAGGCGATCCTTGACCTCGTTCCACAGGTTGGCGCCCTTGAGCGAACGCTCGGTCACCTCGTCGAGGGTCTTCTTGCTGCGCACACCCTGCAGTTTCAGGCCCGCCACCACGTTGTCGCGGATGGACATGGTGGGGAACGGGTTCGGGCGCTGGAACACCATGCCGATGGTCTTGCGCACACCCACCGGATCGACACCCGAGCCATAGATGTCGTCACCGTCGAGCAGCACCGAGCCCTTGACGTAGGCGCCCGGGATCACCTCGTGCATGCGGTTGAGCGTGCGAAGCACGGTCGACTTACCGCAGCCCGAGGGGCCGATGAATGCGGTCACGCTGCGCGGCTCCACCGACAGCGAGACGTTCTGCACGGCGTGGAAAGCGCCGTAGTAGATGTTGACGTCTTTCAGATCCAGGCGTTTGGCCATCTCGGATACTCCTAAACCTTTTTCGGGGCAAAGAATTTGGCGATGAATCGCGCACCCACGTTGAGCACCGCGATCAGGACGACGAGGGTGAGAGCGGCGCCCCAGAGCCGGTCGGTGGGGACCGGGTTGGCCCCGGCGCCAGCCGAGGTCTGGTCGAACATCATGCCGGGCAGCGAACCCATGAACCCGCTGAACATGTCGAAGTTCATCGCCTGGGCGTAGCCGACCAGGATCAGCAGCGGTGCGGTCTCGCCCATCACGCGGGCCAGAGACAGCAGCACACCGGTGACGATGCCCGACAGCGCGGTGGGCACCACGATGGCCGAGATGGTCTTCCACTTCGGCACACCCAGTGCGTAGCTGGCCTCGCGCAGATCCATCGGCACGATGCGCAACATCTCCTCGGTGGAGCGCACGATCACCGGGATCATCAGCAACACCAGTGCCAGCGACACCGCGAAGCCCGAACGCTGGAAGCCCAGGGTGGCCACCCAGAGTGCGTAGATGAACAGCGCCGCCACGATCGAGGGCACCCCGGTCAGGATGTCGACCATGAAGGTGGTGATCTTGCCCAGCCGGGTGCCGCCGCCGTACTCCACCAGGTAGATGGCGACGAAGATGCCGATGGGGATGGAGATGACGGCGCAGACCAACGCCTGCAGCAGCGATCCGACGATGGCGTGATAGGCACCGCCGCCCGCGGCGAACGCCGTCATACCGGCCTGCGAGTTCATCCACCAGGTGCTCGAGGTGACGACCCCGATGCCCTTGGAGACCACCGTGTAGAGCACCCACAGCAGCGGGACGATGGCCACCACGACCGAGGCGGTGACCAGGATGGTGGCCAGCTTGTCGGTCACTTTCCGGCGACCGCTGACACCCTGGAAGGTCGGGGCCTTGACCGGCTTCTCCAGCGCTGCGGTCATGATGCGGACCTGTCCTTTCCGGAGACCGCGGCACGCGCCAGCGAGTTCACCACGAACGTGAGGATGAACAGCACCAAACCGGCCGCGATATAGGCGCCCGCCTTGTACTGGTCGTTGAATTCCGATGCTGCCGAAGCGATCTTGCTGGCAAAGGTGAAGCCACCGTCGAACAGCGACCAGCCGAACGCGGTCTGGGTGCCGCGCAGGATGATCAGTAGCGCGATCGTCTCACCGAGTGCGCGGCCCAGTCCCAGCATCGCCCCGGAGATGTAGCCGGACATCCCGAACGGCAGCACCGTGGTGCGCACGACCTCCCAGCGGGTGGCACCGAGGGCCAACGCCGCCTCGATCTGGCCGCGCGGGGTCTGGACGAAGACCTCGCGGGTGACCGCGGTGATGATCGGCAGGATCATCACCGCGAGCACGATGCCCGCGGTGAAGATGGTGCCGCCGCCGGCCACCGAGGCGTTGCCGGTGGAGAACAGGAACAGCCAGCTCAAGTTCTCGTTGAGCCACACCGCGACCGGTTTGATCGCCGGTGCGAGGACATACAGGCCCCACACGCCGTAGATGATCGAGGGAACCGCGGCCAGTAGATCGACCATGTAGGCCAGCGGGCCCTTGACCCGCTTGTGCGCGTAGTTGGTCAGATAGATCGCGATACCCAGCGCGATGGGCATCGCCAGCACCAGCGCGAACACCGAGACGAACACCGTCACCTGGAGCAGGTCCAGGATGCCGAAGCTCATCGCCGAGGTGTCCGTGGTGACCCAGTTGCCGCCGAACAGGAAGAAGTTCTGCTCGTTGCGCTGCAGCGCCGGGATGGCGCGCCACAGCAGGAAGAAACCGATGGCGGCGATGATCGCGATGACGAGTACACCCGAACCGGTGGCGAGACCGCTGAAGATGCGGTCGCCGGGGCGGACCTTCGTGTTCCTCGACGGGTTCGTCGAGATGGGTGAGGGCTCGGGGAACGGTGCGGCCAATGCCTCACCCGACCCCGAGTCGGCTGGATTCGGAATAGTCACTGAGTTCCCGTCTGAACCCTTGTCGATACCTTTGTACGTCATTCGGTCCCCGCACCCATCCTCGCGTCGAATTCGCCGATGTGCCAGTGCAACTAGGAGGCGGGTCCGATTGCCTCGATGGAGGTCAGCAGACGCTCCTTGAACTTCTCGGGCAGCGGGACGTAGCCGGCGGAGGACAGCCCCTGCTGGCCGTCGTTGGCGGCCACCGTCAGGAAGGACTTGACGGCCGCGGCGGTATCGGCGTCGTAACCGTTGGAGCAGACGATCTCGTAGGTGGCCAGCACCAGCGGGTACGCACCGGCTTCGGAGGTGCCGTACAGCGAGGCGAGATCCAGGGTCAGGTCGTTGCCCTCGGCGGCGAACTTGGCGGCGTCGATGGCCTTGCCCGCGGACTCGTCGGTCAGTTCGACCGCGCCGCTGCCGTTGTCGATCTGGGCGTAGGGGATGCCGGCCTGGTCGGCGAAGCCCTTCTCGACGTAGCCGATGGCACCAGGGGTGGCCTGCACGGCCTGCGCGACGCCTGCCGACTTCTGGGCGCCCTCACCGGCGCCGCCCTGGAACTCGCTGCCGTCACCCTTGGTCCAGACACCGCCCGAGGCGGCCCCCAGGTACTTCTGGAAGTTGTCGGTGGTGCCCGAGGAGTCGGAACGGAAGATCGGGGTGATGGCGGTGTCGGGCAGGGTCTTGCCCGCGTTGAGTGCGGTGATCGCGGGGTCGTTCCACTTGGTGACCTGGCCCTGGAAGATCTTGGCAAGGACGTCGCCGTTGAGCACCAGGCCGTCGACGCCTTCGACGTTGTAGGCCATCGCGATGGGGCCGAAGACCAGCGGCAGGTTCCACACCGGGTTGCCACCGCAACGCTCGGCGGCCTGCTGCGCCTGATCGCCCTTGATGGCCGAATCTGATCCGGCGAAGTCCACGTTCTTGGCGACGAACTGCTCGCGGCCTGCGCCGGAGCCGGTCGGGTTGTAAGACAGGTTCTTGCCCTGACACTTCTGGCTCCACACCTGGTTGAACAGCGCGATGGCGTTCTGCTGGGCGGTCGACCCCTCCGCGGTGATCGAGTTCTTGCCGCCGCAGTCGGCAGCCGAGGCGGATCCGGTCTCCGAACCGCTACCGGCGGAGGTGCCCGCGTTGTTGTCGCTGCCACACGCGGTCAGCGTGAGGGCGGCGATCGCGGTCGCCGACAAGGCCATGCCGATGTTGAGCTTCACGAATCCCACTTTCCGAGTTTTGACGGCTTCAGACTCCGTGGCAACGTATTCGGCTGCCATGGCCGGTCCGCGGACGGAAAGTGAACGCGAGGTGAACAGGTACAGCTAGTTCACAGTTGGGCGGGCATAGGCGATATCGGCGCTGAAAACCTCGAACCCCAGGCGGCGATAGGTTTTGACCGCGGCGGTGTTGTCGCCCTCGACGTACAGCGTGACATCGGCCTCATCACCGAGCCGGTCGGCCAGATGATGCAGGCCCAGCAAAGTCAGCTCGGCCCCGAGACCGCGCCCCTGGGCGGCCGGGTCCACACCGACGACGTACACCTCACCCAGCGACGGGCCGTGCACCTTGGTCCAGTGGAAGCCCAACAGCCGGGCGCCCTCGAAGGCCAGGAACAGTCCCTGCGGGTCGAACCAGGGTTCGGCGCGCCGTTCGTCGATATCGGCCTCGGTCCAGCCGCCCTGCTCCGGATGCCAGGAGAACGCGGCGTTGTTGACGCGCAACAACTCCTGATCGTCGGTCGGCCCGGCGTAGGTGCGGGCCTCATGCCGGGGTTGCAACGGCGGCAGATCGGCCAGCGGGCGGCGCATCTGGAGCAGCTCACGCACGGCATGCAGCCCCAGCGCGGCGGCGGTGGCGCGCGCCGACGGGAGGTCGCCGTGCGCCCAGATGCGTGTGTCGGCGCTCCCTGCGTCGAGACCGGTGCCGATCAGTCGTGCCCCGATACCGCGACGACGGAAATCCGGATGTACCACCGCCTCGGCCATGCTCGCACTCAGATTCAGATAGCCGACCACGTCGTCGCCCTCGACGGCCAGCAGGTGCCGGGTGTCGTCACGGCCGAGCTCACGCAACACCTGGTCCCCCACCGGAGCCACGCCGTCACTGGCCGTGGCGACAGCGATCAGCTCGGTGATGCGGGACCGGTCGTCGACGGACAGACCGCTGCGCCATTCGATCACTGGCCACGCAGGGGTCCGAACGACCCTGCCGCGGAACCGAATTCGGACTCACCGAGGTCGGCGTCGAGTTCGCCGCCGAACTCCTCGTCCAGATCATCCTCGGCCGCGGGAGCCGCGGCGCGGCCGCGGGCCGGCCGGACCGCCTTGTACCCGACGTTGCGCACGGTACCGATCAGCGCCTCGTACTCGGGACCGAGCTTGGCGCGCAGTCGACGGACGTGGACGTCGACGGTGCGGGTGCCACCGAAGAAGTCGTACCCCCACACCTCCTGGAGCAACTGCGCGCGGGTGAAGACCCGACCGGCGTGTTGGGCCAGATACTTCAGCAGCTCGAATTCCTTGTAGGTGAGGTCCAGCGGCCGTCCGCGCAACCGCGCGGTGTAGGTGCCCTCATCGATGACCAACTCCCCGAGGGTGACCTTGCCCACGCTCTCCTGGTCGGCGACACCGCCGCGGCGGCCGATCAGCAGCCGCAACCGGGCATCGATCTCGGCGGGGCCGGTACCGGGCAGCAGGATCTCGTCCAGCCCCCATTCGACATTGACCGCGACCAGCCCGCCCTCGTTGACCACGGCCACGACCGGGATGGAGGTGCCGGTGGTGCCGAGCAGCCGGCACAACCCACGGGCGGCCGCCAGATCGCTGCGCGCATCGACGATCGCGATATCGGCGGTTCCTGCCTCCAGCAGCGAGGACACCTCGGTGGGAGCGGTGCGCACGTTGTGGGCCAACAGCGACAGTGACGGCAACACGGTATCGGGATGCGGATCCACGGTCAGTAGTAAGAGTTCCACGGTGCCCTCCCGTCATCGCCTTGCGGTGTCGTGGACTTCCCCTGGACAACGGTGTCGGAGGTCATCTTCCAGATTCATGACTGACACGTGGCCGTTACGACCGACGATCGCCCCACAATACCGTGCCACCTGGCAGTTAGCAGACCGGAACCGACGGGTGCCCGCCCCGGCGCACGGGTGTGCGCCAGAATGTGGCGGTGCGCAAGATGCTGATCGGGGCCATCTCGACCGTCGTGGCGGTGGTTGTCGGGGCCGTCGGCACCGATTTCGGAGCCGCCATCTATGCCGAATACCGGCTCGCCCGCAGCGTGCGGACAGCCAATCACCTGGACTTCGATCCATGGGTCAGCATCCTGGGCTTCCCGTTCGCGACCCAGGCCCGCGCACACCGATACCAGGAGTTGGAGATCCGGGCCGCCGGCGTCGACCACCCGGTCACCGGGAAGGTCTCGCTGGAGGCCACGCTGCACGACATCGACATCACCGACACCGGATGGCTGATCGGGCCCGACGCGCGCCTGCCCGTCGGCAAGGTGGAAAGCCGGATCATCCTGGACTCCACCCATATCGGCCGGTACATCGGCATGAAGGACCTGTTGGTGGAGGCACCCACCCGCGAGACCGAGGACGGATCCCCTGGGGTGACCGAGTCCGGCATCTCCAGCGGACAGGATCTGGTGTTCACCGGTACGCCCGACGGTCTGGACAAACGCGTCAGCGTCGCGGTGGACCTGTCGCTGGCCGACCCCGGCGACACCACCCTGGTCATGACGCCCACCGGGGTGCTGACCGGCCCCGGCACGGCCGACGAGGCGGTGCCCGAGGACAAGACCGCCGATGTGCTGGACGCGTTCGCCGGCCGCATCCCCGGCCAGCGATTACCGTTCGGTCTGCAGCCCACCACCGCGGGGGCACGCGGCTCCGATCTGATCATCGAGGGCATCGCCGAAGGACTAACCATCGACCTGGACGGGTTCAGACAGTCATGAACACTTCGATGGCGATCGTGATCGTCGTGGTGATCGCCGTGCTCGGGCTCGGTTATATCGTCGGCAAGCTGATCTCGTTACGGTCGGGGATGTTGCGCGCCGCCGACGAGGCCGCCTCGATCGACACCGGCGGCCTGGGCCTGTCCAGCGAAGAGCCGACAATCCTGCATTTCACCGCGACCTGGTGCGGTCCGTGTGCGGCGGTGCGACGGGTGGTCGACCAGGTGGTCGCCGACCTGGCCGATCAGGGAAACACTGTCGCCCATGTGGAGATCGACATGGACGACAATCCCGAGGCGGCGCGGCGGCTTTCGGTGCTGTCGCTGCCGACCACGATCATCTTCGACGCCGGCGGGCATCCGCGTTACCGCACGACCGGTGTCCCCAAGGCCGCTGACCTGCGCTCGGCCCTGCAGCCTCTATTGGCCTGACGACGGTGTGAACGGGTACCATGTCGGTCGTGACCGCCCGTCTTGAGCTGCTGCTCACGAAACGCCGCGCAGTTGATCTGTGCCGCACGGCCGGTTGTTGCTGTTGTTGTCGTAGCTGCTGAGTAGCCGCGCCCCCTTTCTTGGTGCGCATGCTCGCGGAGGCGCCCTCGTGGTGTGCCCCAGCCCAGTCCAGCCAAGCAACAGGAGCACTCACATGCCAACAGACCACATCGATCAGGTCGACGTCCGCGGCCCGCGGTTCGTCGCCTGGGTGACCACCGCCGTGCTGATCATCACGCTGCTCGTCTCGGCGGTCAGCGTGCCCGCGGCAGCGGTCATCCTCGGCCTGCAGACCGTGGCGTTCGCCATCGGCGCCACCGCAGGACCGCGTCGCCATCCCTACGGCCGGATCTACGCCGCGCTGATCGCGCCCCGCCGCGGACCGGTCACCGAACGCGAACCGGTCACCGAACGCGAACCGGTCCCGCCGTTGAAGTTCGCACAGCTCGTCGGGTTCGCCTTCGGGTTGGCCGGCACCCTCGGCTTCGCCGCCGGATTCCCGACGGTCGGCCTGGTGGCCACCGCTTTCGCCCTATTCGCCGCGTTCCTGAACGCCGCCTTCGGCATCTGCCTGGGCTGCCAGATCTATCCGCTCGTCGCGCGGTTCCGCCGCGTTCCCGCCCGCCCCTGACTCACCAACGACACGCTTCACCAACCGAAAGGAACCACTTCATGGCACGCTCCGACGTCCTGGTCTCCACCGACTGGGCCGAGAGCAATCTCGACGCACCGAACACGGTGTTCGTCGAGGTCGACGAGGACACCTCCGCCTACGAGGGCGGGCACATCGCCGGCGCCGTCCGCATCGACTGGAAGACCGAGCTGCAGGACCAGGTCAAGCGCGACTTCGTCGACCAGCAGCAGTTCTCGAAGCTGCTGTCGGACAAGGGCATCGCCAACGATGACACCGTCATCCTCTACGGCGGTAACAACAACTGGTTCGCCGCCTACGCCTACTGGTACTTCAAGCTCTACGGCCACGAGAACGTCAAGCTGCTCGACGGTGGACGCAAGAAGTGGGAGCTCGACGGACGCCCGCTGGTCACCGACGTGCCGAATCGTCCCGCTACGTCGTACACCGCCAAGGCGCCCAACAACGACATCCGCGCCTTCCGCGACGAGGTGATCGCCGCCATCGGTGAGAAGAACCTGGTCGACGTGCGCTCCCCCGACGAGTTCTCCGGCAAGATCCTCGCCCCGGCGCACCTCCCGCAGGAGCAGAGCCAGCGCGCCGGCCACATCCCGACCGCCATCAGCGTGCCATGGAGCAAGGCGGCCAACGAGGACGGCACGTTCAAGTCGGATGAAGACCTGGCCAAGCTATACGCCGATGCCGGCCTGGACGGCGACAAGCTGACGATCGCCTACTGCCGCATCGGCGAGCGGTCCTCGCACACCTGGTTCGTGCTGCAGGAGCTGCTCGGCCACAAGAACGTCAAGAACTACGACGGTAGTTGGACGGAATACGGCTCCCTGGTGGGTGCCCCGATCGAGTTGGGAAGTTGATATGTGCTCTGCCCCTAAACAAGGACTGACGTTGCCCGCCGGCGTCGACCTGGAGAAGGAAACCGTCATCACCGGCCGTGTGGTCGACGGTTCCGGCCAGGCCGTGGGCGGTGCCTTCGTCCGGCTGCTCGACGGCTCCGACGAGTTCACCGCCGAGGTCGTCGCATCGGCCACCGGTGACTTCCGCTTCTTCGCGGCGCCGGGCAGCTGGACCCTGCGTGCTCTCTCGCCCGCCGGAAACGGCGATGCCAGCATCAGCCCGACCGGTGCCGGCATCCACGAAATCGACGTCAAGGTCGCTTAGTCAAGGCTCAGTCGACGTGCGGTGGCACCGCGCCCGGGCCTCGGCTCGAGCGCGGTGCCCATCGGCGGTTAGGATCATCGACGTGGTTCTGTTCTTCGAATTCCTGCTCGTGGTGGCCGTCGTCGTCATCACGTGGTTCGCGCTCTACGCCGTCTACCGGCTCGTCACCGACGAGGGGTGAGCGGTCCGAGGCCTTCGGACGGCGAGTCCGTTGCCCCCGGGTCGGGTGACCGGGCGGTCGCTGCTGCGGCCGAACGGGCCAAGATCACCGCGGCCCGCAACATCCCTTCCTTCGACGACCTCCCGATTCCCGCCGACACCGCGAATCTGCGCGAGGGCGCCGATCTCCACGACGGTTTGTTGGCGCTGCTTCCCCTTGTCGGGGTGTGGCGCGGCACCGGCGAGGGCCGCGACGGCGCGGGTGACTACCACTTCGGGCAGCAGATCATCGTCTCGCACGACGGTGGGGACTATCTGAACTGGGACTCCCGCTCGTGGCGACTGTCCGAGACCGGTGAGTACGTCGGCCCCGCGCTGCGCGAGACCGGTTACTGGCGGTTCGTCAGCGACCCCGCCGATCCCGACGAAACCCAGGCCATCGAGCTGCTGCTGGCCCATGCGTCGGGTTATATCGAACTCTTCTACGGCACTCCCCTGAATCAGGCGTCCTGGGAGCTGGCCACCGACGCATTGGCTCGCAGCAAATCCGGGCAACTGGTCGGCGGGGCCAAGCGGCTCTACGGCATCGTCGAGGGCGGCGATCTGGCCTATGTCGAGGAACGCGTCGACGCCGACGGCGGGCTGGTACCGCATCTGTCGGCGCGGCTCACGCGCTTCATCGGCTGAGCGCCTTCACTGCACCGATAGCGGGGCCGCCCGTGAAACGGAGCAGCCCCCGAGCCGTTTGATCTCGGTTGGACCAACCAAGGGCTCGGGGGCCGGGTGGCTACTTGGTATTCGCCAGCGCTCGCAGGGTGCGCGAAACGCGTGTGCGAAGAGCCAAGACGCTCATCACACTCCTGGTGCTGCTAGCTAGCAGCCACCTCACTTGTCCGTATGTCACTCAATTTCTCGGACCACCTCCCTTCCTGTGTACGAGCGACCGTACTCCCAGAAGCCGGGTCCGACAACCGATTTAGCCGGTGATCGCGCTCTCGACCAATCGGGCCAGGTCGTCGGCTCCGGGAGCAGGCGCGAGCGCCACTCCGTCCAGGGTGTGCACCCTGGCGGCGAGAGTCACCGCCGAGAGCAGCCAAACACCTTGCGCCGCAACAAGATCGGCGACCGTCAACGAGCGGTAGGCGCAGCGCGGGGCGATATCGAACAACGCGGCCACCGTGGTGCCCGCCAGGATCGGCAGGGTGGGCGGCGGACTGAGCAGAGTTTCGCCCACAGCGATCACGACCGACGACCGCGGCCCCTCCAGCACGGTGCCCGCCGCATCGACGAAGACGACATCGTCGGCACCACGGGCCTGCGCATGCCGCAGCGCCGCCGAGTTCACGGCGTAGGACAGCGATTTCGCACCGGAGATCCGCCCCCGCGGCCCGGGATCCAGCGTCAGTGCGGCCACCCCGTCGCGGCGCGACCGCAGGGCACGCTCCGGCACATCGGAGACCGTCACGAAGGAGACCCGCGGTCCGTGCACCAGTCGCAGGACACCGTCGCCCGGCCGATGCGCCAGGGCCACCTCGACGGTGTCCCGCCAGCGCTGCAGGTCAGGCGCGGGCAGCCCGACCAGCGCGGCGGACACCGCGAGCCTGCCGAGGTGGGCATCCAACAGGCAAGGTTCACCGGCGCGCAGCAGCACCGTCTCGAAAACCCCGGTGCCACGGATCAACATGGGGTCGGTGGCACCGACCAGCGGGGCGGACGGGGACCGCACCACCCCGTCCAGGGTCACCACCACGTCGGCGGATCGAGGGGGCATCCGGGCAGCGTAGCGGTCGTAGCATGGATGCATGTCTGCCGTTCCCGCCCCCGAATCAGGTCCCGACGCCGGCGCGGTCTGGCACTACGGCGATCCGCTCGGCGAGCAGCGGGCCGCCGCCACCGCCGCGGTCGTGGTGGACCGCTCCCACCGGGCCACGCTGCAACTCACCGGCGCCGAGCGTAAGAGCTGGTTGCACACCATCTCCAGCCAGCACGTCAGCGATCTCCCCGACGGCGCGGTGGCCGAGAACCTGAGCCTCGACGGCCAGGGACGTGTCGAAGACCACTGGCTTCAGACCCAGCTCGACGGCGTCACCGTGCTGGACACCGAACCCTGGCGCGGCCAACCGTTGCTGGACTTCCTGCGCAAGATGGTCTTCTGGGCCGATGTCGTCGTCGAGCCCGCCGACCTGGCGGTGCTCTCGCTCATCGGTCCCGCGGCGCCGAAGGCCTTGGCCGATCTCGGCCTGGTGGTGCCCGCCGCACGGTGGACCGCGACACCGCTACCCGGTGGCGGCTTCCTGCGCGCGGTGTTCGCCGACGAGTTCGACCTGGTGGTTCCCCGCGCCGACAAGGACGCGTGGCTGTCCAGGCTCGACGGCGCGGGTGTCCGGCCGGCCGGGGTGTGGGCCTACGAGGCGCACCGGGCGAGCGCGCGGCGCCCGCGCCTCGGTGTGGACACCGACGAGCGCACCATCCCCCACGAGGTGGGCTGGATCGGTGGCCCCGGTCAGGGTGCGGTGCACCTGGAGAAGGGTTGCTACCGGGGCCAGGAGACCGTCGCCCGGGTGCACAACCTCGGCAAGCCGCCGCGGATGCTGGTGCTCGTGCAGCTCGACGGTTCTGTCGACCGACCGGCCACCGGTGATCCACTGCTGGCCGGCGGCCGCGCGGTGGGCCGCCTCGGTACCGTCGTCGACCATGTCGACGACGGCCCGATAGCGTTGGCGCTGGTCAAGCGAGGTATACCGGCCGATACGGCACTGGTCACCGGGGGCGAGGTCGAGGTGGCCGCCGCTATCGAAGCCGAGTCGATGCCGCACACCGAGCATGTCGGCGCGGGCAGGTTGGCGGTCGAGAAGCTGCGCGGCAGCCGCTGATGGAGCGCTGACACCGCTGGTAGGTAGGGCCTACCAGCGGTCCGCCCCGAGGCACGGTAAGGTATCGGCAGGACAATAAACACACTCAGATCGGAGCCGCCTGCACGTTGGGCCGCTCCGTTATTGCGCGAGGGGGTCCCCTATGGGCCGCGGCCGGGCTAAGGCAAAGCAGACCAAGGTTGCTCGAGACCTGAAATACAACACGCCAGAGACTGATTTCGAGCGGCTTCAGCGCGAACTGTCCAACGGCGGTCGCAGCAGCGGCGGTGCCGACGACTTCAACGGCAGCGCCGATGATTTCGGTGGACCCGCCGATCGCTATGCCGACGAGGACGACTGGCGTCGCTGACGCCGGCCGGCGTCCCCGCGGCCGGCGACCCTCGACGGGTCCCTAGAACCGCGGGTGACGCCCGACGAGCTGAGCTCGAACCCCATCCTTTGCGCCCTTGGCCACTGTCCCCACCGGCCAGCACGCGAGGTGGCGAGCGGTGAGAATCGCCAACGCGCGGTCGGTGTCCTCCGGCGCGACGATGGCGACCATACCGACGCCCATGTTGAACGTCCGTTCCATTTCGGCACGCTCGATGCGCCCGCGCTGGGCGATCATGCCGAAGACGGGCGCCGGGGTCCAGGTGCCACGATCCAGCTCGGCCACCAGGCCGGGCGGGATGATGCGCTCCAGGTTGCCCGCGAACCCGCCACCGGTGATGTGGCAGAACGTGCGTACCTGTGTCTCGGCAGCCAGCGCCAGGCAGTCCTTGGCGTAGATGTAGGTGGGCTCCAGCAGCTCCTCACCGAGGGTGCGGCCGAACTCCTCCACGTGGCCCGAGAGATCCATCCGATCGATCTCCAGGAGGACCTTGCGCGCCAGCGAATAGCCGTTGGAGTGCAGGCCGGTGGATGCCATCGCGATGATCACATCGCCGGGCTTGACCCGGTCCGGACCGAGCACGTTGTCGGCCTCCACGACGCCCACACCGGTGGCCGAGATGTCGTAGTGGTCGGGTTCCATCAGGCCGGGATGTTCGGCCGTCTCACCGCCCAGCAGCGCGCAACCGGCCAGTACGCAGCCGTCGGCGATACCCGAGACGATTGCGGCGACCCGCTCCGGGACGGTCCGTCCCACCGCGATGTAGTCCTGCAGGAACAGCGGCTCGGCACCACACACCACGAGATCGTCGACCACCATGGCGACCAGGTCCAGACCGACGGTGTCGTGCTTGTCCATCGCCTGGGCGATGGCCAGCTTGGTGCCCACCCCGTCGGTCGAGGACGCCAGCAGCGGCTCGCGGTACCCGTCGCGCAGCGCGAACAGCCCGGCGAACCCGCCGAGACCCCCGCGTACCTCCGGCCGGGTCGCCCGCTTGGCAAGGGGTTTGAACAGCTCGACGGCGCGATCGCCCGCCTCGATGTCCACGCCGGCCGTTGCATAGGAAATACCGTGTTGTTCGTCGTGTCCCTGACCCATGTCAGCGACCCGCCCGTTGAAGCTCGCTCATCGGGCCCAAGGCTACCCGGTCTGCGTCCACCGATCGCATCCTGCAGACCGGTCCCGCTCACGCCCCGGCTGTGAGAGCGTGACCAGTCATGACCAGATTGTGTGGGGCGCTGCTCGTCGGGATGGTGTCGTTGGGCTGGACGGCTCCCGCGGCAGCCACCCCCGGGGAGGGTGTGCAGGGGACCATCCTGGTGCAGTCCACCGGTGACGGCCAGGACTATGTCACCAAGGAGCTCACCATCGCCCCCGGCGGCAGCACCGGCTGGCACTGGCATCCCGGCCAGGTGTACGGCGTGATCCGCTCCGGCACGCTGACCCATTACTCGGCCGACTGCTCCGTCGACGGGACCTACCCGGCGGGCAGCGCCATCACCGAGACCGTCGGGCCGGGCTATGTGCACGAGGGACGCAACCTGGGACCCGACCCGCTGGTGATGTGGGTGGGCTACATCGTGCCCGCAGGCTCCCCGCTGGCCAATTCGGTGGACAACCCGGGCTGCCCGTTCCAGTGATCCGCCCCGCGGGGCCGGAAGTCACGGCCGCCGGACGGCGTCCGCGTTGTCCCCGCCGGCGTTCGTCGACTCCAGCGGGAGGCCGTTGCGTGCGGCACTGGCCAGCATGTGCTCGATGACGTTCTTGCCCAGCGCGGACTCGCCGGGAAGTTCGATCGGGTAGTCACCGTCGAAACATGCCGAGCACAGCCGCGATGCGGGCTGTTCGGTCGCGGCCACCATGCCCTGGTGGCTGATGTAGCCCAGCGTGTCGGCGCCGATCGCCCGCCGGACCCCTTCGAGCATCTCCGACTCATCGGCGGAGTTGCTGGCGGCGTTGGCGATCAGTTCGGCAGGCGTGGCGAAGTCGATCCCGTAGAAACACGGCCACTTCACCGGCGGCGAGGCGATCCGTACGTGGACCTCCACCGCCCCCGCCTCACGCAGCATCCTGATCAGTGCCCGCTGCGTGTTACCGCGCACGATCGAATCGTCGACGACGATCAGACGCTTTCCGCGGATGACCTCTTTGAGCGGGTTGAGCTTGAGCCGGATACCCAGCTGACGAATGGTCTGGGACGGCTGGATGAAGGTGCGGCCCACATAGGCGTTCTTCATCAGGCCCTGGCCGTAGGGAATGCCGGAGCCCTGTGCGTAACCGACGGCGGCCGGGATGCCCGATTCGGGGACGCCGATCACCAGGTCGGCGTCGACGGGATTCTCGGCGGCCAGCCGACGGCCGATGTCGACGCGGGTGGCGTGGACGGAGCGGCCACCGATGACGCTGTCGGGCCGGGCCAGGTACACGTACTCGAAGACGCAGCCCTTGGGGGTCGGGTTGGCGAAACGGGTGGACCGCACGCCGTCGGCGTCGATCGCCAGGAGTTCACCGGGCTCGATATCGCGCACGAAGGAGGCGCCGACGATGTCGAGGGCGGCGGTCTCCGAGGCGACGACCCAGCCGCGGTCGAGGCGGCCCAGCGACAGCGGGCGCACACCATGCGGGTCGCGGGCTGCGTAGAGGGTGTTCTCGTCCATGAACGTCAGGCAGAACGCACCGCGCACGGTGGGCAGCAGCGCCAGCGCCGCCTGTTCCAGGGTGGAGTCGGCGGCACCGTGCGCCAGCAGCGCGCCGAGGATGTCGGAGTCGGTGGTGGCGGCTGGGGCGCCGCGGGTGTCGATCAGGCCCGCCGCCCGCGCACGTGTCGCCAGTTCGGCGGTGTTGACCAGGTTGCCGTTGTGCCCGAGGGCGACTCCGGTGCCCGCGGCGGTGTTGCGGAAGACCGGCTGGGCGTTCTCCCACGTCGTGGAACCGGTGGTCGAGTACCGGCAGTGCCCGACGGCGACGTGTCCGTGCATGGCGGCCAGGGTCTGCTCATCGAACACCTGGCTGACCAGACCCAGATCCTTGAAGACGAGGACCTGAGCACCGTCGGCGACCGCGATACCGGCCGCCTCCTGGCCGCGATGCTGCAACGCGTACAGGCCGTAGTACGTGAGCTTGGCCACGTCCTCGCCGGGAGCCCAGACGCCGAAGACGCCGCACTCCTCTTTGGGGTCGGTCTCGTCAGGCTCTACCGGCGCGGAGGTCACGATGGCTGCTCCCTGGGGGCTGGGGGTGACGCCGCCAGTCTACGGTCATCGGTGCCGAAAAACTCAACAGCAAGATGGTTTTCACCACCCCCGGGTGGGGGTTGACCCCATTCCGCCGCCGGTATCCGGCAACTACCGTCAGCTGATGTGTGGAATTTAGTGACGAAGGTCGCATTCCGTTTCTGCGTCATCTACTTCGGATTGTTCTGTTTGTGGTTCGCGCAGATCACCTACGCGTTCGCCGGCGTCATCGCGCTGTGGCTGCCGCCCGGTGCGGTGATGTGGCAGATGCTGTTGACCGATCCGGTCAACATCTGGGTGGGCCGCACGGTCTTCGGTATCGATGCGGCGATCCGCCGGGACTCGGGCAGCGGCGACCAGGCCGCGATCTGGGTATCGATCCTGTGTCTGCTGATCATCGCCGTGCTCGGCACCGCGCTGTGGTCGGTCCTGGACCGGCGGCGGACCGATTACGCCCGGCAGGCCGTCTGGTTCACGGTCTTCCTACGGCTGTGTCTCGGCGGGCAGATGCTGTTCTACGGGTTCGCCAAGCTGATCCCCACCCAGATGCCGACCCCGCCGCTGCCGGCTCTTGTGCAACCTCTCGGCGAGTTCAGCCCGATGTCGATGCTGTGGCTGCAGGTCGGCACCTCCCATCCCTACGAAATGGCCCTCGGTGCGGTGGAGGTGACGGCAGGCCTGCTGCTGTTCTGGCCGCGCACCGCCGTGCTGGGCGCATTGTTGAGCCTGCTCAGCATGGGCCAGGTGTTCCTGCTGAACATGGCCTTCGACGTCCCCGTGAAGATCCTCTCGTTCCACCTGCTGCTGATCAGCATCGTGCTTCTCGCCCCGCATCTGCGGCGTCTTGCCGATGTGCTCGTGCGCCACCGTGCTGTGCAAGCGGCGCCGACACCACGGCTGTTCGCATCGGATCGCTCGAACCGCATCGCCACCGCCGTGCAGATCGGTCTCGGGGTATGGATCAGCATCGGGCTGGCCGTCATGGGCTGGCAGGCGTGGCACCAATACGGTGACGGACGGGCAAAACCCGAACTCTACGGAATCTGGACGGTAACCGACTTCCGCGTCGACGATCGGCAGGCACCGCCACTGACCACCGACCGATTCCGCTGGCAGCGAATGATTTTCGACACAGAGGGGATGGTCACGATCCAGTGGATGGACGGCGGTCTGCGTGACGCGCCGCTGCAGTTCGATGCCGAGCAGCGGCGCCTTGAGATCACGACCCCGCTCCCGAAGCCGGACGGTGAGACCGCTCCGGCGGCGGATCCGGCCGAGTTCGCCGAGTTCGATGTCACCAGACCCGCGCCGGATCGCCTGGAGCTGACCGGCACGCTGCAGGGTCGCCCGGTCACCATGGAGCTGGAATCGGTTGACCTGGAGAGCTTTCCGCTGCGCAGCCGGGGGTTCCACTGGGTGCAGGAGTATCCCTACATGCGCTAGCCGGGCAGGGTGACCAGGGGCAGCGCGTCGGCGATCTCGGCGGCCCGGGAACCCGACAGGTGCAGGCGGGGGTCGGTCATCGCGGTCAGTCCGGTGACCAGACGCAACCAGGTGTGGGCGTCGGTCTCCACCACATTGGGCGGTGTGCCACGGGTGTGTCGGGGCCCGGCGATGCACTGCACCGCGACGAACGGCGGCACCCGCACCTCGACGCTGGCGCCGGGTGCGGCCGCGGCGAGGGTGCGGGCGGTCAACCGCACCGCGGCGGCGATATCGGCCCGGGCCGGCGCGGGTTGGGTGTCATCACGTAACCAGTGCGCCACGGCCAGTACCGCGGCACGTGTCTCTGCCGGATCGGCAGTGCGGCGGGCCACCATCGGAATAGTGTCGCAAAGTGGCTTTCGTCGACCGGTCGGCACCGCCGTACCGGGTGGCGGGTGCGGTGGCCCTGGTGCTGCTGGCCGCCGCCGGTGTGCTGCTCTATCAGCAGTTCCGCGGTGAGTTCCGCTCACGTGTGGAGCTCACGTTGCTCTCACCGCGCGCCGGTCTGGTGGTGGACCCGGGCACCAAGGTCACGCTCAACGGTGTCGAGATCGGTCGCGTCAGCCGGATCGCGCCGACGCCGGCCGGCCAGGCCCGGCTGACCCTGCTGGTCGATCCGCGGTACCTGGCGTTGCTACCGGCCAATATCGGGGCAGAGATCAAGGCCACCACCGTGTTCGGCAACAAGTACGTGGCGCTGGCCGCACCGGGGCATCCGGTGGGACCGCACGCCCGCGCGCACGACGAGATCACCGCGACCTGGGTCAGTACCGAATTCAATTCCCTGTTCGAAACGGTGCTCACCATCGCCGAGCGGGTGGATCCGGTGCAGTTGAACCAGACGCTGACCGCGGCCGCCCAGGCGCTGGGCGGCCGCGGTGGCACCTTCGGCGCGTCCCTGTCCGACGGCAACGCGATCCTGGCCGCGCTCAACGAGCGACTGCCCCAATTCCGCCGCGACGTCCGCGCGGTGACGGCGCTGGCCGACCGCTACGCCGAGAATGCACCGGACCTGTTCGACGGCCTGGCCGACGCCGCCACCACGGCGGACACCCTCGATGATCAACGCGGCCACCTGGACGCTGCCCTGTTGGCCGCCGTCGGTGTCGGTGGTACCGGCACCGACATCATGGAGCGCGCCGGACCGTATCTGGTGCGCGGGGCCCACGATCTCCTTCCCACCGCGACGCTGTTCGACTACTACAGTCCGCAGCTGTTGTGCACCCTGCGCAACTATCACGATGCGGCACCGCTGATGGCCCAGGTGTTCGGTGGGGACAACGGTTTCTCGTTGGACTCGGCAGGCACCATCTTCGGCCTCGGCGGGGTCGGCAATGCCTACGTGTTCCCGGACAACCTGCCGAGGGTGAACGCCCGCGGCGGTCCTGGCGGCCGTCCCGGCTGTTGGCAGAAGATCACCCGGGAGCTGTGGCCCGCACCGTATCTGGTGATGGACACCGGGCTGTCCATCGCGCCGTACAACCATGTCGAGCTGGGATCCCCGATCTTCACCGAGTATGTGTGGGGCCGTCAGATCGGCGCGCCGACCATCAACCCCTGATCCGTTCGCACTAGCCGCGATCCCAACCGCGTTCCAGCCCGGCCCTGACCCGCTCGGTGTCCGCGGCCGTCCAGCCCGGCGGCGGTGCCACCGCGGCCCAGCCGTCGAGCACGGTCTCGCCGTAGTTGTGCCCGTGCCCGTCGGGCACGCCGGACGCATTCGTCATATCGGCGCTCACCTGCCAGAACGTCACGATCGGGTACCAGCGCATCGAGGCCGTGCGGTCGGCGCCACGCGGTTCTGTCAACCAATCGGGCCGGGAGAACACGAGATTCGGCGACCACCAAACCACCGGATCGGAGGCGTGCTGCAAGAACAGCACCCGGGTCCCCTCCCAGCGCGGTGCGGCGGTCCTGGCCACCTCGGCCGGATCGTAGGCCGGGGAGAAACGCACCGTCCGGCCGTTGTCGTAGCGGGGTTCGACCTCGGTGGTCCCCGGGTCCCGGCGCTGCACCAGACCGCTCCACAACGAACTCTCGTGCGGCGGACCGACCCACAGCACGGCGGAGAAATCCATCTCCGCGATATCGGGTAGCCAACCGAACGCACCCTGCCCGCCGTAGGAGCCCAAACTCTCGCCGTACAGAAGCAGTTTCGGGCGACGGTCTTCGGGCAGCGCGGCCCAGCGGCCGTGCACACCGTCGATCATGGCCCGCGCCGAGTCGACGGACTTCTCCCGGTCACCGAGGAACGAGATCCAGCTGGGCAGATACGAATACTGCATCGCCACGAGCGCGGTGTCACCGTTGTACATGGCCTCGATGGCGTCGGCGGCCACCGGATTCACCCAGCCCGTGCCCGTGGTGGGGATCAGGACCAGCACCGCGCGGTCGAAGGCATCGGTGCGTTCGAGCTCGCTGAGCAGCACCGCCACCCGCTGCTCATCAGTGTCCGCGGTCTGCAACCCGGCGTACACCCGGATCGGTTCGCGGGCCGGACGTCCGTTCAGAGCGGTCAGGTCGGCCGCGTCCGGACCGCCGGCCACGAAGCTGCGGCCCTGGTAACCCAGGGAGTCCCAGGACGCGAATGAGGCCGGGCTGCCGGATCGCTGGCTCGCCGCGGGTTGGCTGACCCCGGGGGCGGTGGTCGCGTTCTGCGGTTGGAACACCTGGCCGGCGCCGGCCAGGAAACCCCGGTAGAGCACACCATTGGCCAGCATGACGCACAGCACCACCACGACGGCGGTGCCGATGAAGAACGCCACCTCGCTGTGCAGGTGCCAGCGCCGGATCAAGGCACGGGCAATGAGTTTGACCAGATCGACCAGCACCCGCCAGGTCGCGATGCACGCCGCGGCGACCAGCACCGCCAGGAGCAGCGTGCGCATGTAGCCCGGGGTCTCGGGTCCCTCGATACCCATCAGCGCCGATACCTGGCGCTGCCAGCGGGCCGCGGGCACCAGCATGGCCACCGGGGCGATCAGCGCACCGGCGACCGTCGCGATCTTCATGATGTGCAGGACCGGGGTGCGCGGGGGCCACCATGCGCGACCCCGAAGGACGAAGCGCCGCAGCAGCTTTGCCAGCAGAACACCGATGCCGTAGCCGATGGCGGCGTTGATACCGCCGATCAGTCCGGCGAACAGCCAGTCCCTCGGCAGCAATGACGGTGTCAGCGAGATGCAGAAGAACAGTGCACCGACGGCGACGCCGACGAAATCGAGTCGGACCAAGCTCCAGCCCCATACCAGTACGGGGTGCCGGACCGAGGTCCGCTCGATCACCCGAACAACCTGGGCAGCACGCCCTCCGAGGTGGCTCGCAGTTCGTCGAGCGTGATGCTGAACTGGCCCTGGACGTCCAGTGAGTCGCTGCCCTCGTCCGAGACGCCCACCCGGTCCACCGGAAGCCCGCGCGCCTCGCACATCGACCGGAACCGGCTCTCCTCGGTGCGCGGCACCGCAACCAGGACCCGGCCGGCAGATTCGGAGAACAGGAAGACGAAGGGATCCACTCCCTCGGGCAGCACCACCCGAGCGCCGGTCTCGCCGGCCAGGGCGGCCTCGACGATCGCCTGGATCAGACCGCCTTCGCTCAGATCGTGTGCCGCCGAGACCAATCCGTCCCGCGAGGCCGCGGTCAGCACCTCGGCGAGCAGCTTCTCCCGCGCCAGGTCGACCCTCGGCGGCACGCCGCCGAGGTGATCAGCGGTGACCTGCGCCCAGATCGACCCGTCGAACTCATCACGGGTGTCACCGAGCAGCAGCAATGTCTCACCGGGCTCGTTACCCAGTCCGGTGGGGATGCGCCGGGCCACATCGTCGATCACGCCGAGCACACCGACCACCGGGGTCGGCAGGATCGCGGTGCTGCCGGTCTGGTTGTAGAAGCTCACGTTGCCGCCGGTGACCGGGATACCAAGGGCCGCACAGCCGTCGGCGAGTCCGCGCACAGCCTGGGAGAACTGCCACATCACACCGGGGTCCTCCGGCGAGCCGAAGTTCAGGCAGTTGGTCACCGCGACCGGGGTGGCCCCGGTGACCGCCACGTTGCGGTAGGCCTCGGCGAGCGCCAGCTGTGCGCCCGTGTACGGGTCGAGCTGGGTGTAGCGGCCCGAGGCGTCGGTCGAGATGGCGACACCGCGGCCGGTCTGCTCGTCGATCCGCAGCACACCGCCATCGGCATGCTCGGCCAACACGGTGTTACCGCGCACATAGCGGTCGTACTGCTCGGTGATGAACGCACGGCTGCACAGGTGCGGGCTGCCCAGCAACGCCAGCAGGGTCGCCTTGAGCTCGTCGCCGGTGGCCGGGCGGGCCAGCTTGGCCGAGGTGTCGGCGATCAGGGCGTCCTGGGTGTCCGGGCGGGCGACGGGACGCTGGTACACCGGGCCCTCGTGGGCGACGGTGCGCGGCGGTACATCCACCACGGTCTCACCGTGCCAGGTGATCTCGAGGCGATCACCATCGGTGACCTCGCCGATGACGCTGGCCAGCACATCCCATTTGCGGCAGACGGCCAGGAACTTCTCGACGTTCTCCGGCGTGACGACCGCACACATCCGTTCCTGCGATTCGGAGGACAGGATCTCCGCCGGGGTCATATCGGCAGCGCGCTGCGGCACATTCTCCAGCTCGACGCGCATGCCGCCGTCACCGGCCGAGGCCAATTCCGAGGTGGCGCAGGACAATCCGGCACCACCGAGATCCTGGATACCGACCACCAGATCGGCGGCGTAGAGCTCCAGGCAGCACTCGATGAGCACCTTCTCCATGAAGGGGTCACCGACCTGCACGGCGGGCAGCTTCTTACGGCCCGGGCCGGAGCCCTCGTCGCCACCGAAGGTCTCACTCGCCAACACCGACACACCACCGATACCGTCCAGCCCGGTGCGGGCACCGAACAGGATGATCTTGTTTCCGGTGCCGGACGCGAAGGCCAGGTGCAGGTCCTCCTTGCGCAGCACGCCAACACACAGCGCGTTCACCAGTGGGTTGCCCGCGTACGACGGGTCGAAGACCGTCTCGCCGCCGATATTGGGCAGACCCAGGGAGTTGCCGTAACCGCCGATACCGCGCACCACGCCGTCGAGCACGCGGCGGGTATCGGGCGCATCGGCCGCACCGAAGCGCAGCTGGTCCATCACCGCGACCGGGCGGGCGCCCATCGCCATGATGTCGCGGACGATGCCGCCGACACCGGTGGCCGCGCCCTGGTAGGGCTCCACATAGGACGGGTGGTTGTGCGATTCGACCTTGAAGGTGACCGCCCAGCCGTCGCCGATGTCGACGACGCCGGCGTTCTCGCCGATCCCGGCCAGCATGCCTGCGCGCATCTCGTCGGTGGTCGTCTCACCGAAATAGCGCAGATGCACCTTGGAGGACTTGTAGGAGCAATGTTCGCTCCACATCACCGAGTACATGGCCAGCTCGGCGTCGGTGGGGCGGCGGCCGAGAATCTCGCGTATCCGCTGGTACTCGTCGTCCTTGAGGCCCAGTTCCCGGAAGGGCTGGGGTTGGTCGGGCGACGCTGCGGCGCGCTCGACGGTATCGATTTCCTGCGGGTGCGCGGATGTCACCAGGACAGTTTATTCGCTCCGCGTCACCGGCGGACGCCGCGCCGCCACCGGGCACCTCACCCGCCGGGTATCAGTGCCCGCCGGAGACGCAGAATGCGTTGCCGTCCGGATCGGCCAGCACGACCCAGCGGTACGCGTCGCCGATATCGTGCCTGCCGGTCTCGGTGGCACCGAGACCGATCAGCCGCGTCACCTCGACCTCCACGTCGGGTGCCGAGAAGTCCACGTGCACCCGGTTCTTGCCCGCGGTCGGGTCCGGCACGCGCTGGAATCCGAGCCGGGGCCCGCTCGGCAGCGCCACCATGACGAATTCGCCGGGCATCTCGGCGTTGAGGGTGCCGCCGGTGGCCTCGGTCCACCATTGGGCGAGGCGGTCCGGATCGGTGCAGTCGAACGTGATCATTTCTGGGCTGAGCGTCATGCGCGCACCATAGAGCAGTGCTCTGACATTTCCGGCGACATTTCCGCGCCGCGGGATCGCCGCGGGAAACCGGCACAATCGTCATATGCAGCGGCTGGTCTTCAGTGGTCATATCGCGGGCTTCGGCACCGACGCCGGGGTCCGGTTCGTCATCGGAGCCTGGCACTCCTCACCGTTCGGCCGCTTCGCCGATGTGATGGTGCAGACCCGCGATGACACCCGCATCCTGTTGGCACCCAGCGCCGAGATCGCCGAGTTCGTCTCGGCCACATACTCCTTCGACGAGATCAGGGTCGCCCCGGTGGCCGCCGATCTGGACGACGACCGGTTGCGGGTGCACACCGACGACCTCGACGTCACGGTGCGCCTCGGCGGCGCCGCCCGGTTCGACGGGCTGCTGCGGCTGGTGCCCGCACCGCTGGCGCGGGCACCGTGGTGGCTGCGGCTGATCAACCCCGTCGCCGCGGTCCTGGTGCCCGGCGTGCAGACCGCGGGCAGTGCGGGCAACGGCAGACGCGAGTACTACGGGGTCCGGCGCACGCGGCAGATCGACTCGGTGTCGGGGACATTCGGGGGCATCACCCTCGGCGGGCCCGCCGACCTGCACCCGCCGGTGCGGTTCGGGTTCTCCTCGGCACCGACCGACCCCCAACTGGTGACGGTCACCACCACCATCGACCTGCCGTGACGGGTCGGGCCCGGCTGTCGCGACTCAGGCCGGTGCCAGGAACGCCTGCAGGGCGGCCGCGTAGTCGGCAACGTCATGGGCGCCCATGATCTCGCGGGCCGAGTGCATGGCCAGCTGGGCGGCCCCGACGTCCACGGTGGGGATGCCGGTGCCCGCCGAGGTCATCGGCCCGATCGTCGACCCACACGGCAGATCGGCGCGGTGCTCGTAACGCTGCAGCGGAACCCCGGCTTGGGCACAGGCCAGCGCGAACGCCGCCGCGGTGCGCCCGTCGGTGGCATAGCGCAGGTTGGGGTGCACCTTGAGCACCGGGCCGCCGTTGACCTCGATCAGGTGACCGGGCTCGTGCCGCTCCGGATAGTTCGGGTGGGTGGCGTGCGCCATATCGCCGGAGGCGACCATCGACTGCGAGAGCCGGCGCAGGAAGTCCTGCCGGTCACCACCGGCGGCCAGGGTGATGCGCTCCAACACACTGAGCAGCAGATCGGACTGGGCGCCGTGATCGGACTGCGAACCGACCTCCTCGTGATCGAAGAGCGCGAGCACCGGCACGTGCCCGCTCGGCCGCGCGGCCAGCAGCGCCTGCACCCCGGCATGGCAGGTGACCTGATTGTCCAGCCGTGGTGCGCTGACGAAATCTCCGTCCACCCCGGTCACCGCGGACGGCGTCAGGTCGTGGGTCATGAGGTCGAAACCGAGCACATCGGCCTCGCGCACCCCGGCCTGCTCGGCGACGTAGCCCACGAAGGAGCGTCGCTCACCGATGCCCCAGACGGCGTTGACATGCCGCTGCGGGTCCGGGCTGACACCCTTGCGGTCCTCGGAGAGGTGGATGGCCAGTTGCGGGACCCGCAGGATCGGATCGTCGATCCGCACCAGCCGATGCGCCACCTGGCCGCCGTCCACGACGGACAGCCGGCCGCTGATGCCGAGATCGCGGTCCAGCCAGGAGTTCAGCCAGGCACCGCCGTAGGGCGCCAAGGCGACCACCTGCCAGCCGGCCACGATCCGGTCCGGGTGCTGTTTGACGCGCAGGTTGGGGCTGTCGGTGTGCCCCCCGACGATCCGGAACGGCATATCGCCGGACGTCGAATCCCAGGCCACCAGCGAACCGGCCCGCACGACGAAGTACGTGCCGGGTGAGTCGGGCCAGCTGTCGGATTCGGAGAGTTCGGTGTAGCCGGCGGCCTCCAGCTGCCGCGCGGCCGTCGCGCACACGTGGAACGGGGACGGCGAGGCGTCGATGAACTCACACAGGCTCTGGGGGGTAGCAGGCATCTTTTCATCTTGACCGGTGCGACGCCGTCCGGCCGCGCTAGGGTCTGCGATGTGTCCGATCTTGTTCCGCAGGCGGTGCTCGCGCCGCTGACCCCGGCGGCCATCTTCATGGTGGCCACGATCGACGACGGCGGTGAACAGACCGTCCACGATGCCCTCGGCGACATCTCGGGGCTGGTCCGCGCCATAGGGTTCCGCGATCCGACCAAACATCTGTCGGTGATCACGTCGATCGGATCGAAGGCCTGGGACCGGTTGTTCAGCGGCCCCCGCCCGGCCGAACTGCATCCGTTCATCGCGTTGGAGGGGCCGCGGCACACCGCCCCGTCGACGCCGGGTGATCTGTTGTTCCACCTCCGCGCCGAATCACTGGACGTGTGTTTCGAGTTGGCCGGCAAGATCGTCGCCGCGATGGACGGCGCCATCACCATCGTCGACGAGGTGCACGGCTTCAAGTTCTTCGACAACCGCGACCTGCTCGGCTTCGTGGACGGTACGGAGAACCCGGACGGCCCGGTGGCGGTGAGCGCCAGCCAGATCGGCGACGAGGATCCCGATTTCGCCGGCGGGTGTTACGTGCACGTGCAGCGCTACCTGCATGACATGTCGACGTGGAACGCGCTGTCGGTCGAGGAACAGGAGCGGGTGATCGGGCGCACAAAACTCGACGACATCGAACTCGACGACGCCGTGAAACCGGCCAATTCGCATGTGGCGCTGAATGTCATCTCCGACGAACAGGGCAACGAGCTCAAGATCCTGCGCCACAACATGCCCTTCGGCGAGATCGGCAAGGGCGAATTCGGGACCTACTACATCGGGTATTCGCGCACCGCCGCGGTCACCGAACGGATGCTGCACAACATGTTCATCGGCGATCCGCCCGGCAACACCGATCGGATCCTGGATTTCTCCACCGCGGTGACCGGTTGCCTGTTCTTCACCCCGACGGCCGATTTCCTCGATGACCCGCCGCCCATGCCAGGTGCGGCCGAACCCGCCCGCGCAGCAGCCACCAGCACACCCACCTATTCCGGTTCACTGTCGATCGGCAGCCTGAAAGGACAACCCCAATGAACAACCTGTACCGCGAACTGGCGCCGGTCACCGACGAGGCGTGGGGTGAGATCGAACAGGAGGCCACCCGTACCTTCAAGCGGCATATCGCCGGACGCCGGGTGGTCGACTGCACCGGCCCGACCGGCGCCACCACTGCTGCGGTGTCCACCGGCCATCTGCTGGACGTCACCTCCCCTGGCGACGGGGTGATCGCCCACCTGCGCGACAGCCGCCCGCTGGTGCGACTGCGGGTGCCGTTCACCATCACCCGCGACGCCATCGACGACGTGGAGCGCGGCTCGCAGGACTCGGACTGGGATCCCGTCAAGGACGCGGCCAAGAAGCTGGCGTTCGCCGAGGACCGGGCAATCTTCGAGGGTTACGCGGCGGCCAACATAGAGGGCATCCGGGCGGGCAGCTCGAATCCCGGCCTGGCGCTGCCCGAGGATCCGCGCGGCTATCCCGACGTGATCGCCCAGGCGCTCTCGGAGCTGCGGCTGGCCGGTGTCGACGGTCCCTACTCGGTGCTGCTGTCGGCCGACGCCTACACCAAGGTCAGCGAGACGACCGAACACGGCTATCCGCTGCGCGAGCACCTCAACCGGGTGGTCGACGGGGACATCATCTGGGCTCCGGCCATCGATGGCGCCTTCGTGTTGTCCACCCGCGGAGGCGATTTCGATCTACAGCTGGGCACCGACGTGTCGATCGGCTATTCGAGCCACGATGCCGACACCGTGCAGCTGTACCTGCAAGAGACGTTCACGTTCCTGAACTACACCGCCGAGGCGTCGGTCGCGCTGTCCGCCTGATCCCGGCTCCGCCCGTCATCGCTTGTCGTCGGGCTCGGGTTTGAGGTGCCGCCACCAACAGGCGATGTAGATGCTCATGGAGGTGACCAGGGCCACCACCACCCAGAGCACCACGGTGACGTCCACCCACGCCCCCATGGGTGGCCCGTCGGGCAGCGCGTTGCGCAGCGGCACGACGGCGAACAGCATCGCCGCGAACCACGTCGTCATCGGCGGCTGGAATTTGCGCCGGTTGCGCAAGGTCTGCACCGCGACGACCACACCGAGCACGGCAATGGTGATCAATGCGCCCACGATGATCGCGGCGAACGCGGCGGTGCTCGGCGCACGGTGCAGGTTCACCCGGTACACCGACGATGCGTCTGACTCGCCGCGCGCCGGGATGCTGAACATCCATCCGGGCACCCGGTCGACGAATGTGGCCCAGGTCGACTCCGGGATCCGGTCGTCGCCGCTCACCACCGAGACGGTGATGGGTCCGGATCGATAACGGTCGAACGGGTACGCACCGGGGTCGCCGCCGATGGTCAGCGCGACGGGGAAGACACCGGGCACGGTGCCCGCGGGCCAGCTGCGAGTGGTCGGCGTGACGGCCGAATAGATTGTGACGCTGAGGTCTTCGGTCAGGCCCTGAGTATCGGGATCGATCAGCCCCGGCCCAGGGGTGACGGTCACGTTGGCGACCATCTCGCCCTTGACCGCGTGTACCTCCTCCAGGTCGAAGGTGACCGAGGTCTGGTCCGCCACGGGCTGATCGACGGGTATCTCCGCAGGACCACCGAGTCCGGTGGCCGCGTACAGGACGATCGTCGTGACGTATGCCGCGATGATCGCTAGGATCCCGAGCACGACACGAAACTTCATATGGGCCTTCCCGGTGGAGCGACAGTTCAGGCCGTGAGCACCGCATCGAGCGCGGAGTAGAAAAGGCCGAGACCGTCATCGGAGGGACCCGTCAACGGCTCGGTGGCGTGCTCGGGATGAGGCATCAAGCCGACGACGCGGCCGTTGGCCGAGCTGATCCCGGCGATACCGCGCATCGAGCCGTTGAGGTTCTCGCGGTACCGGAAGACCACGCGGCCCTCCCCCTCGAGCTCGTCGAGCACCTCCGTCGACGCCACATAACGGCCCTCGCCGGACTTCAACGGCACCAACAGATCCGCGTCCTGCTCGTAGCGGGTGGTCCACGCCGTCGAGTTCGACGCCACCTGCAGCCACACATCGCGGCAGATGAAGTGCAATCCCTCGTTGCGCGTCAGCGCCCCCGGCAACAGCCCGGATTCGCACAGCACCTGGAAACCGTTGCAGATCCCCAGCACCGGCAGCCCCTTGGCCGCCGCATCGACGACCGACCGCATCACCGGCGCGAAGCTGGCGATGGCGCCGGCGCGCAGATAGTCACCGTAGGAGAAACCGCCGGGCACCACGACCGCGTCGACACCCTTGAGATCGGCGTCGGCGTGCCACAGGCTGACCGCTTCCCCGCCGGCCAGCCGGACCGCGCGGGCGGCGTCGACATCATCGAGCGTGCCAGGGAATGTGATGACGCCGATCTTGCCGGCGGCCCCGGCGCCGCTCACGAATTCTCCCGGCTCACCGAGAACTCCTCGATGACGGTGTTCGCCAGCAGCGACTCGGCGATCTCGTTGAGCGCCTCGTCGGACACCGAATCGTCGACCTCGAGCTCGAATCGCTTGCCTTGGCGCACATCGGACACGCCGCCGTGGCCGAGCCGGCCCAGCGCGCCGACGATGGCCTGTCCCTGCGGGTCGAGGATCTCGGCCTTGGGCATCACGTGCACTACGACGCGGGCCACGGGCGCTCCTTCTCGGGTTCGGTACGGGTCGTGAACGGTCATAACTGTACCGGCGCGCCGTCGGGCCACAATGGACCCATGCAACTGACGCACTTCGGCCACTCGTGCCTGCTCGCGAGCTTCCCGGATGGCACCGGAAAACAGACCACGGTGCTGTTCGACCCGGGCACCTTCTCGCATGGCTTCGAGGGCATCACCGGACTCGACGCGATCATGATCACCCATCAGCATCCCGACCACGCCGATCCCGCCCGGCTACCGGCGCTGGTGGAGGCAAACCCGCAGGCCGCCCTGTACGCCGACCCGCAGACCGCGGCGCAGCTCGGCGGCGGCTGGCGGGCCGTGCACGCCGGGGACAGCTTCGCCCTAGGGCACCTGTCGGTGCGCGGGGTCGGGGGCACCCATGCGGTCATCCACCCCGAGCTGCCGGTGATCGACAACACGTCGTATCTCATCGGCGATGCCGACCACCCGGCCCGGTTGATGCATCCCGGCGACGCGTTGTTCGTCCCCGGCGAACCGGTCGACGTGCTGGCCACGCCGGCGGCCGCACCCTGGATGAAGGTGTCCGAGGCGGTCGACTACCTGCGCGCCGTCGCGCCGACCCGGGCGGTGCCCATCCATCAGGGCATCATCGAGCCGGCCGCGCGCGGAATCTTCTACGGCAGGCTCTCGGAGATGACCGACACCGACTTCCAGGTGCTCGATCCGGAGAACGGGACCCAGTTCTGATCCCGCGCCGGATCCTGCTGTGGTGGCCGCCGATCGGCATCACGGCGATGGTTGTGCTCGGGCTCGCCGTCGGCAACGGGCCGACGGCCTTCGATGATTCGGCGCTGACGGTGCTGCAGCGCATCTTCGGTCGCGAGCCGATCTGGATGCTCTACTTCAGCTGGTCGCTGACGATGATGGTGACGCTGGCCATCGCGGTGCTGATCGCGCTGATCCGACGGCGGTGGCGGCTGGCGGTGGTGGTGGCCCTCTGCCCGCTGGTGTCGGTGCTCATCACCCGGCTGCTCAAACCGCTGTTCGGCCGCTACAAGGGCGATGCGTTGGCCTATCCGAGCGGGCACACCACGGTCGCGATCACCGTGACGGCGATGCTCGTGGTGGCCACCGGTTATGTGCTGTGGGTGACCCTGCTGGCCGGGGTGGTCGGGGTGATCGGTGCCCTGAGCATGGCGACCACCGATCTGCACTACCTGACCGACAACATCGGTTCGGTGTTCTTCGCCACCGCGATGGTGTGCCTGGCCATCCTGGCCGCCGGGCCTCAGGCCGTGGCGTCCGCGGCGGCCCGGCCCGCGGCCCGGCCGGAGAACACGCAACCGCCGAGGAACGTGCCCTCCAAGGAGCGGTAACCGTGCACGCCGCCACCGCCGAATCCGGCGGCTTCCCCGGCGGCGTAGAGCCCGTCGAAGACCGAGCCGTCCGGGCGCAGCGCGCGGGCCTGCAGGTCGGTTTCCAGACCGCCCAACGACTTCCTGGTCAGGATGTGCAGTTTCACCGCGATCAGCGGCCCTGCCTTCGGGTCGGTCAGCCGGTGCGGCGCGACCACCCGAGCGATCCGGTCCGGCAGATACTCGCGGGCACCGCGGATCGCGGTGATCTGGCTGTCCTTGCTGAACTTGTTGGCAACCTCCCGGTCGCGCGCGGTGACCTCGGCCTCGACGGTGGCGTAGTCCAGCGGTTCGACGTCGGGCACACCGTTCATCGCGGCAACCAGCTCTCGCAACGTGTTCCCGGTGACGAAGTCGACACCCTTGTCGACGAAGGCTCGCACCGGCGCCGGTCCGCCGTCGCGTCCGCGGGCGAGCACCGCCCGGATACTGCGTCCGGTCAGATCGGGGTTCTGTTCCTGGCCGGACAGCCCGAACTCCTTGGCGATGATGCGGGCGTTGAGCACGAACCAGGTGTAGTCCTGGCCGGTGGTGGCGATGTACTCCAGCGTGCCCAGGGTGTCGAAGCCCGGGTACAGCGGCACCGGGAGGCGTTTGCCGGTGGCGTCGAGCCACAGCGACGACGGGCCGGGCAGGATGCGGATGCCGTGGTCGGGCCAGATCGGGTCGTAGTTGGTGATGCCCTCGGTGTAGTGCCACATCCGGTCGCTGTTGATGATGCTCGCGCCTGCGGACTCACTGATCTGCAGCATGCGGCCGTCGACGTGGGCGGGCACCCCGGACAGCAGCTGCTTGGGCACCCGGCCCATCCTGGCCGGCCAGTTCTTGCGCACCAGCTCGTGATTACCGCCGATACCGCCGCTGGCCACGATGACAGCCTGGGCGCGGAACGCGAACTCGCCGACGGTGTTGCGTGACGACGGCGCACCGCGGGGTGCGTCGGAGGGCTCCAGTACCGCGCCGCGCACCCCGACCACCGACCCGTCCTCGACGATCAGCTCGTCGACGCGGTGACGGTGGGCGAACGTGGCCCGCGGTTGGCGATGCAACCGGCGCGCGAACACGTCGACCAGCGCGGGCCCGGTTCCCCAGGTGATGTGGAAGCGGGGCACCGAGTTGCCGTGGCCGAGCGCGCCGTAGCCGCCGCGTTCGGCCCAGCCGACCATCGCGAAGGTCTGCAACCC
Source organism: Mycobacterium sp. VKM Ac-1816D (assembly GCF_000416385.1). Taxonomy (NCBI): domain Bacteria; kingdom Bacillati; phylum Actinomycetota; class Actinomycetes; order Mycobacteriales; family Mycobacteriaceae; genus Mycobacterium; species Mycobacterium sp. VKM Ac-1816D. The sequence continues at coordinate 84,499 of NZ_AOHQ01000136.1, read as the reverse complement.
GCGCTCACGCAACCAGCTGCGCTTCTCGCCCGCGGCGAAGTCGACATAGGCGTGTGCCCACTGGCGGGGCCAGTGGTCCTCCTCGCGGTCGAAACCCGCGCTGCCCAGCCAGTCCTGCAGCGCAAGTTCGTGGCTGTCGCGGATACCGAGGCGGCGCTGCTCGGGGCTGTCGACCAGGAAGAGCCCGCCGAAGGACCAGTACGCCTGGCCGCCGATGTTGGCGGCGTTCTCCTGATCGACGATCAGTACGCGGCGTCCGCGTTCGATCAGCTCCGCAGCGGCGACCAGTCCGGCCAGTCCTGCACCCACCACGATCACATCGGCATCAGCCATGCCGACAAACCTAGCCTCAGGCGGCGGCGGTGAGGGCGGGATCGGCCTCCCACCGGTAGATGTCGGGGCGACAGCCCTGGCCGAGGGCACGATCGATGGCGTCGAAGACGGCACGGCGCGGGCCGGTCTCGGCCAGCTGGCGGGCCGAGACCACCAGCCGCACGGTGCCGCCCCGGCGAGCGGTGCGTTCGGCGGAGAGCACCAGCGTGCGACACCACCACGGCTCGGTCAGGAAGCCGGCACCGATGCCGAGCACCCGGGTCCGCTCGGTGCGGCCACGGACCAGGTCGGTGACACCGGTGAGGCCGGCCAGCAAGCGGAAGCCGTTGCGCGGCAATGCCGCGACGGCGCCGTCGGATACCGTCCACCCGGGTGCGGCGAACAGTCGGGTGCGTAGCCCGAGGTGTTCCATCGCCCGGTCGGCGCCCAGCAGCCGCAGATTCGCCTCGTGTGCGGGCAGCGTGGCGAACTCGCTGCGGCGCTTCTTGGTGGCGGCCTCGTCGAACCCGTGCAGCACGATGGCGTCCCCGGCGGCGCGCCGCTCGGCCAGCCAGCCCACCGTCCGCGGATCGTGCTCCAGCCGGTAGCCGCCCTTCAGGCGCGGAGCGACCAGCAGCGACACCGGGATGCCGCGGTTGTCGAGGTCCTCGCAGAACTCATCCGCTGCGGCCAGGGTGCGGTCCCTGATCCCGGAGATCGAGACGATCAGTTCGGCAGTCACACCCGCAGTCTGGCAACGTCAGGTGTCGCGACGGTTGCGAACACCCGGACGCCAGTTGGCTATCTGGGGAGCACGGCCTCGATGGCGCTGAGCACCTCGGGGTCATTGGGTTCGGTGCGCGGCCGGAACCGGTTGACCACCGTGCCGTCCGGCCCGATCAGGAACTTCTCGAAGTTCCACTGGACATCACCCGCCGTTCCCTCGGCATCGGCGGACCTGGTGAGCTCCGCGTAGAGCGGGTGCCGGTCGGCACCGTTGACATCGGTCTTGGCCAGCAGCGGGAAGGTCACCCCGTAGGTCGAGGAGCAGAAGGATTGGATCTCCTCGGCGGTGCCGGGCTCCTGTCCCATGAACTGGTTGCACGGCACCCCGACCACGGTGAGACCGCGCGCGGCGTAGTCGCGCGCCAGCCTCTCCAGGGCGGCGTACTGCGGGGTCAGACCGCATTTGGAGGCAACATTGACCACCAGCGTTGCGCCGTCGGACAATTCGCTCAGCGTCGCGGTACCGCCATCGAGCATGGTCAGCGGGATGTTGTGCAGGCTCACCATCTCGACGCTAGCGGCCGATCCTGCCCGACGCTAGAGTTTGGGTCCGCCGAACAGGCTGTGCACCTGTCCCTGCCCGTGGTTGTCCGGGTCCGCGGTGGCCAGGATCCAGGCGTACTGGAAGGCCGCTTCCTTCCAGCGCTCGTACCGGCCGCTGATCCCGCCGTGCCCGGCGACCATCTCGGTCTTGAGCAGCACCCTGGCGGTATCGGGAGCCAGTTGCGCGTGCCGCAGGGCGGCGACCCACTTGGCCGGTTCGGTGTAGTAGACCCTGGTGTCGTTGAGCGAGGTCATCGCCAGCACGGCCGGGTAGTCCAGGGACGCGACGTTCTCGTACGGCGAGTACGCCTTCATGTACTCGTAGACATCCTTGTCCGCCAGCGGGTTTCCCCATTCGTCCCATTCGGTGACGGTCAGCGGCAGGGACGGATCCAAGATGGTGGTCAGCGGGTCGACGAACGGCACCTGGGCCAGCACCCCGGCGAACAGGTGCGGGGCGATGTTGAGCACCGCACCGACCAGCAGACCACCGGCGCTGCCGCCGAGTGCGACCAGATTGCTGGGCCGGGTCAGGTCGGTGGTGATCAGGTGCTCGGCAACGGCGACGAAGTCGGTGAAGGAGTTGGTCTTCTTGAGCAGCTTGCCGTCCTCGTACCAGGGCCGCCCCAACTCGCCACCGCCGCGGACATGCGCGACGGCGAACACCATGCCGCGGTCCAGCAGCGACAGCCGCGCGATGGAAAACCGCGGGTCCTCGCAGGATTCGTAGGCGCCGTACCCGTACAACAGCGTCGGCGCGGGGAAAGCCAAGCCGGCCCGGTGCACGATCGAGATCGGGATCCGCGCACCGTCGGCGGCGACGGCCCAATCGCGGCGTTCGACGTAATCCTCCGGCCGGTAGTCCCCGAGCACGGGTTGCTCGCGCAGCAGCGTCCGCTCGCCGGTGACCAGATCCAGGTCGTAGATGCGCACCGGGATCACCCAGGACACCGCGCCGACCCGCAGCTTCGGCGAGGACCAGTTGGGGTTGCCGCCCAGCCCCGCCGACATCAGCTCGGATTCGAACGCGATCTCGGTCGGCGCTCCATAGGAGCCGTCGGATCCGATGGGCCACAGCTGAATACGGGGTAACGCCTCGCGGCGGTAGCTGACCACCAGATGCGTCGAGAAGGCGTCGACCCCGTCGAGGCGGACATCGTCGCGGTGCTCGATCAGCGTCCTGAACGCCGTCGGGTCGCTGACCGGTGCGTCGACGAGGGTGAAGTTGACCGCGCCGTCGTTGTGCAGGATCAGGAAGCGATCCTCACCGCCGACCACCGCGTGCTCGACGGAGTACTCCACGCCGTCGCGCCGCGGCAGGACGACCGTGAACGGCGCTTCCGGATCGGCGGCATCGGCGTAGCGGATCTCGGTGGTGATCGCACTGCCCGCGGCGATGATGACGTACTTGTCGCTGCGGGTGCGCCCGACGCCGAGCCAATACCGTTCGTCTGCCTCGTGATACACCTTCTGGGCGGGCAACCCGGAGCCGAGGCGGTGCCGCCACACCGTGTCCGGACGCCATGCGTCGTCGACGGTGACGTAGTACACCGACTGGTTGTCCGCACCCCAGGTCGCCCCGGAGCCGATGCCGACGATGGTGTCCTCGTAGAGCTGGTTGGTGCGTAAGTCCTTGAACCGCAGGGTATACCGCTCGTCACCCTTGACATCCACCGAGTAGGCCAGGATGTTGCCGTCGACGCTGACGCTGACCGCGCCGAGGGAGAAGAACTCGTGGCCTTCGGCCTCGACGTTCTCGTCGAGCAGGATCTGCTCACCGGCGACGGCGGTGTTCTCGTCGAGCTCGGGGGGCGTCCAGTCATCCGGATCGCTGATCGGGCAACGGCAGTGCACGCCGTACTGCTTGCCCTCGAAGCTTCGCGCGTAGTACCACCAGTTGCCGCGCCGGGTCGGGATGGAGAGATCGGTCTCCTTGGTGCGCGCCTTGATCTCGTCGAATATCCGCTGCCGCAGCGGCGCCAGGACCGCGGTGGCCGCCTCGGTGTGTGCGTTCTCGGCCTCCAGATGCGCGATGACCTCTGGGTTGTCCTTCTCGCGCAACCATTCGTAGGGATCGATGAACACATCCCCGTGGTGCTCGCGGCGGTGCTCGACCCGCTTGGCCACCGGGGCCGGTGCGGCGGCCAGGTCGCGAGCGTCGCTCGCCGGCTGTTGATTCGCTCCGCGAGCGTCGCTCATCGGCTGTTGATTCGCTCCGCGAGCGTCGCTCATGCGCCAATCCAATCGGAGAAACTCAAACCCGAAATCCTCTCGTAGGCCTCTATATAGCGGGCCCGGGTGGCGGCCGCGATCTCGGCGGGCAGCGGCGGCGGTGGCGCGTCACCGTTACGGTCCCACCCCGAGTCCGGCCCGGTCAGCCAGTTGCGGACGAACTGCTTGTCATAGCTGGGCTGCACCACGCCCTCCTGGTAGGAGTCCGCGGGCCAGTAACGCGACGAGTCCGGGGTCAGCACCTCGTCGGCGAGCACCAGTTCACCGGCGGTGTCCCCACTGGTCGATATGCCGAACTCGAACTTGGTGTCGGCGAGGATGATGCCCTTGCTCAACGCGTGCTCGGCGGCGCGGCTGTAGATGTTCAGCGTCGCCTCACGCAGCCGGTCGGCGCGCTGCGCGCCCACCAGCTCGACGACCGCGTCGAAGGAGACATTCTCGTCGTGGGCGCCGATCTCGGCCTTGGTCGCCGGGGTGAACAACGGCTCGGCGAACTTGCTGGCCTCGACCAGACCGGTGGGCAGCGCGATCCCGCACACCGACCCCGAGCGCTGGTAGTCCAGCAGCCCCGAACCGGTCAGGTAGCCGCGCGCCACACACTCCACCGGCAGCATCTCCAATGCGCGGACCACCAGGGCGCGGCCCAGCACCTCCTGGGGGATGCGCTCGTCGTCCGGCGGTCCGGCCAGGTGGTTGGGCACGGCGAGGTGGTCGAAGAAGAAGACGCTCATCGCGGTGAGGATCCGGCCCTTGTCCGGAATCTCGGTGTCCAGGATGTGGTCGAACGCCGAGATGCGGTCGGAGGCGACGAACAGCAGGTGGTCGGCGTCGATGCGGTACAACTCGCGTACCTTGCCGCTGGCCAGGTGCTGGTAGTCGGTCAGAGCTGGGCGCATTGACCCACCCTATGTGCTGGGATCAATTCCATGAGACTGCGGTACCTGCCCTATGCCACCAAGCCCGGCCGGTTGCTGGCCCAGATCGTCAGCGATGTCGTCGTCATCGGATGGACCGTGATCTGGGTGCTGGTGGGCAGCGCGGTGTACGCCGCCGTGGCCACCATCGCCGAGGTGGGCCGTCAGGTGCACGACGGCGCCGACGGTGTGTCCGGCAGCCTGGACTCCGCCGGGAACAGCGTCGACGGTGTGCCGCTGATCGGCAACGGGTTGAGCGGCCCGCTGCGGGCCGCCGGCGATGCCGCCGCCGAGATTGCCGGTGCCGGTCAGAATCTCGATTCCACGGCAACCTGGCTGGCCTGGGTGCTGGCGGTCGCGGTTGCGGCGACACCGATCCTCGCAGTGGCGATGCCGTGGCTCTACCTGCGGATTCGGTTCTTCCGCCGCAAGTTGACGGTGCTCACGCTGGCCTCGACGCATGCCGGGCAGGAACTGTTGGCCATGCGGGCGCTGGCCAACCGCCCGCTGGCGAAGCTGACGGCGGTGGATCCCGATCCGATCGGTGCGTGGCGCCGTGACGACCGCCCCGCCATCCGCGGTCTGGCGTTGCTCGAACTACACGCGGCGGGCGTGCGCCTGTAGGGAGGTGGGCCCGCACGGCCACCGGACGGTGAGTTAGCGTGCCCTTATGTCGTCGGCCGTCGCAGTCAGCGTGCGCGACCGCCGGCCCGCCGGTCTGCTCCTGGCCATCGCGGCGCTGGGGCTGATGTGCGTGCTCAGCCTGGCGATCGGCACCGAGAGCGTCGCGCTCTCGACGGTATGGCAGGCCGTGACCGATTACACCGACACCGGCAATCAGTGGATCGTGCACGACCTGCGCATCCCGCGCACCGTGCTGGGCATCGTGGTCGGCATCGCACTCGGCCTGTCCGGGGCCTTGATCCAGGGCCTGACGCGTAATCCGTTGGCGGACAGCCAGATCCTGGGCATCGACGCCGTCGCCGGACTGTTCGTCGTCGCAGCGATCGCGTTCCTGCACATGAGTTCGCTGCTGACCTACGTCTGGTTCGCCTTCCTCGGCGCGGCGGTCGCCATGGTGCTGGTCTACCTGGTCGGAGCCGCCGGTCGCGCCGTCGTGACCCCGGTGCGGATGCTGTTGGCCGGCGTCGCGGTGGGTGCGGTGGCCGACGGCGTCTCCTTCACCATCCGGTTGCAGAACCCGCGGGCCTTCGACTCCATGCGATTCTGGGACGCCGGCGCGCTCGACGGTCGTGGACTGGACACCATCTGGGTCGTGACGCCGTTCATCGTGGTGGGCGCGGTGCTGTGCTTCTACGTCAGTCGCGGACTCAACGCGATCGCACTCGGTGATGATCTGGCCGTCGCCATGGGCGGCAACATCACGCGGACCCGGGTGCTCGGGCTGATCGCGGTGACGCTGCTGGCCGGGGCGGCCACCGCCGCAGCCGGTCCGATCGGCTTCGTCGGGTTGATGGTCCCCCATGCGGTGCGCTGGTTCACCGGCCCGGACTGGCGGTGGATCTGCGCCTTCTGTGTGGTCGCCGGGCCCGCGCTGCTGCTGGCCGCAGATATCGTCGGGCGCGTGGTGGTGCCGCCCGGCGAGCTACCGGCCGGCATCGTCACCGCGTTCCTCGGCGCCCCGGTCCTGATCTGGCTGGTGCGCCGCACCCGGGCGAGCGCCCTGTGAGTATCGATTTCGGCCGCCCCCAGCTGGTGCTGCGGCGCGGCACCGCGGTGGCGTTACGGGCGTCGTGGCGCAGCATCGCGGTGCTGTCGGCGCTGGGCGCCGCCGCGCTGGTGTTGGCGGTGCTGGCCCTCGGCGTCGGTGAGTACCCGGTCTCCCCTGCCGAGGTCATCGCCGTGCTCACGGGTTCCGACCGCAGCTTCACCAGCGTCGTGGTGCTGCAGTGGCGCATGCCGCGCATCGTCGCGGCACTGGTCATCGGCGCGGCATTGGGGGTGTCCGGCGCGATCTTCCAGGCCCTGACGCGCAATCCGCTGGGCAGTCCCGATGTCATCGGATTCGGGTTCGGTTCCTACACCGGCGCGTTGGTCGCGATCGCCCTCTTCGGTGGGGGCTACTACCTCACCGCCGGCGGTGCGGTGATCGGCGGCCTGCTGACCGCGGTGGCGGTCTATCTGCTGGCCTACCGCAACGGCATTGCCGGTTTCCGGCTGATCATCGTCGGCATCGCGGTCAGCGCCGTGCTCAGCTCGCTGAACCAATGGATCATTCTCAAGCTCAAGCTGCACCAGGCGGTGACGGCGGCCATCTGGCAGCAGGGCACGCTCAACGGCCTGCGATGGGAGCAGGTGGGCCCGGTGCTGGTCTGCGTGGCGGTCGCGCTGCTCGGTGTCGTGGCCATCGGCCCGCAACTGCAGGTGCTGCAGATGGGTGACGACGTGGCGGGCGCGCTCGGGATCAGCCCGGAGCGCGCCAGGCTGGCCTACTTCGGGGCCGGGGTGGTGTTGATCGCGGTGGCGACGGCGGCCGCCGGGCCGATCTCGTTCGTCGCGCTGGCCGCCCCGCAGTTGGTTCGCCGGTTGACCGCGACACCCGGGGTCGGACTGGTGTCCTCGGCGGTGATGGGCGCCGTCCTGCTGCTCGCCAGCGATCTGATCGCGCTGCGCATCTTCGCCCCCGCCGAGCTTCCGGTGGGTGCGGTGACGGTGGTGGCCGGCGGGTTGTATCTGGTCTGGCTGTTGATCATTCAGGCACGGCGATAGGGAGAACATGGCAACGTTGCGCGCGCAGGACCTGACTCTGGGCTACTCGGACACCCCGATCGTGGCCGGTTTGAACGCCGAGATCACCGAGGGTGCCATCACCGCGATCGTGGGGCCCAACGCCTGCGGGAAGTCGACACTGCTGCGCGGGCTGGCCCGGCTACTGCGTCCCGCCGGGGGGCAGGTGCTCCTCGATGGTGCCGACATCAGTTCGCTGCGCACCAAGGATGTCGCCCGCAAGCTGGGCCTGCTCCCGCAGTCCTCGATCGCGCCGGAGGGCATCACGGTCGCCGATCTGGTTGCCCGGGGCCGATTCCCACATCAGCGGGCGCTTCGCCAGTTCACCCGCGACGACGAGGTGGCGGTGGCCGAGGCGATGGCGGCCACCGGTGTGACTGCCCTTTCCGGACGGGCCGTCGACGAGTTGTCCGGCGGTCAGCGGCAACGGGTCTGGGTGGCGATGGTGCTGGCCCAGCAGACCCCGCTGATCCTGCTGGACGAGCCGACGACGTTCCTCGACATCGCCCACCAGATCGAACTGCTGGACCTGTTCGCCGAACTCAACGACACCCAGGGCCGCACCATCGTCGCGGTGCTGCACGATCTCAACCATGCGTGCCGCTTCGCCGATCAGATCATCGCGATGAAGGCCGGCCGCATCGTCGCCCAGGGCGAGCCGGCGCGGGTGATCACCGCGGACCTCGTCGAGGATGTCTACGGCATGAAATGCCAGATCATCGACGATCCGGAAACCGGCACACCACTGGTGGTTCCGCGGGCCTCGCCGCGCGACCGCGCCCGTCGTCGCTAAGAGTCCGACAGGTCGGCGACCGGCCTGCCGGCCACGGCGTTGCTCAGCTGCGGAACCAGCAGGTCGATGGCGTAGAGCAGGGCGTTGGGCCCGCCGTAGGCCAGGGCGCCGCTGAGGGTCGACTCCGATCCGGCGTAGAGGGTGCGGTCCTCGCGCACCACGGCCAGTCGCTGGAATGCCGGTGACCCCGCCAGCTGCTGCTTGGTGACCCCGTTGACGAACAGCACGTCCCCCTCGAGCAGGCTCAGCTTCTCCTGGGAGACCTCACCGACGGTGTCCTGGGCGCCGAACCCGAGCTCGTCGAACAGGGCGCGGCGCGGGTCGCCCTTGCCGATCAGGTAGGGCGCGTCGACCTCGGAGCTGAAATCGGCGACCAGGGTCTTGCCCGCGAAGTCCGGATGATCGCTGGTGGCCTGCGCGATCTTGGCCTCGACCTCGTCGACGAGTTCCTTGGCCCGCTGTTCCTTGCCCAGCGCCTTGCCGGTGGTCAGAAGCTGGACGTCCCAAGGGGTTTCCTCGTCCGGGTAATCGGCGGACTGGATCACCGTCGGCGCGATCTGAGACAGCTGGTCGTAGGTTTTCTGGTCGATGGTCTCGTAGATGGCGAAGATGACGTCGGGCTTGGCCGCGGCGACGGCCTCGAAGTTGATGGTGTCACCCTCGATGACCGGCACGCCCTTACCGTCGGTCTCGGCCTTGACCCAGGGGAAGTCGTTGTAGTTGTCGTACCAGGCGCGGGTGCCCACCGGGACGACGCCGAGGGCCAGCACGAAGTCCTGGTCGTTCCAGCCCATCGTGACGATATTGCGCGGATTGGCAGGCACCGTCGTCTCGCCGAACTTGTGGGAGATGGTGACGGCATCCCCGGCGGCCCCGGGATCGGCCGGCTCGTTGTTCGCGCATCCTGCGAGGACGCCGACGGCCAAGACGAGGGTGGCCAGCATGGCCGTGACACGCAGCATTAGGCCAGCCTAACCTAGGCGAGTCAGCCTCCGCCGCCGAGTCGGCGCAACCAACTCCCGAACGGATGCCGCACGGTCACCGAACCCAGTCGGATCCGCCCGCGCACGATGACGTGCAGCTGATCCGAGGGCGGGGTCCCCCGCACCTTGACCGTCGAGCTGCCCATCAACGCGTCGACACCGTTGACATCTGCGGTCGCGCCCGTGGGCAGGATGAGCTCGGTGGAGCTGCAGTAGTCGTCGATGACCACCTGGACCACCGGTCCCGGCAACACCGCCGAGGTGAAGTCCAAGGTGGTGCTGCACATCCGGGTGTGCAGCACGAGCATTGGCGCGACGGTCCAGATCCCCCGGCGGTCGATCGATGTCATCCAGCCGCGCAGCTGATCGGGTGGCAGCTGCGGGCGGGCGGGCACCCCGAGCTGTTGGGCGGGCAGATCGGCGAGCACGGTGCGCAGTTCCCCCCGCGTGCGGGCGGCCAACACCGAATCCGTCCGGTCGGCGAACTCGTCGAGGGTCAGCATGCCCTCGGACACGGCGCGTTCGAGCAATCCGTTCACCCGGGACCGGTCGGAATCGGAGATGCGTAGGTGATCGTCGGGACTCGAAACCATATCTGCGAGGGTAACGATCAGCCGAACTCGACGTACATGTGCCGCATCCCGGTGTGCCGGTTGCTGCGGGTCCACTCGACCGGCGCGACCAAGCGAGCGGCGCCGAACCGGGCAAGCAGTTCCTCGAACAGCACCCGCAGCTCAAGGCGGGCCAGGTTGGCACCGAGGCAGTAATGAACACCTTGGCCGAATCCCAAGTGCGGGTTCGGTTTCCGGGTGATGTCGAACCTGTCGGGGTGGACGAACACCGCCGGGTCGCGATTGGCCGAACCCTCCCAGATCTGCACCTTCTGCCCGGGTTCGATCCGACATCCGCCCAGTGTCGCCGCGGCGGTAGCGGTGCGTCGCTTCGACGGCGACGGGGTGGTCCAGCGCACCATCTCCTCGATGGCCGACGGCAACAGCGACAGGTCGCCGCGCAGCAGGTGCAACTGCTCGGGATGCTCGATGAGCGCCAGCAGACCGCCCGCGACGGCGTTGCGGGTGGTTTCCGCACCGGCACTGAACAGCAGGCTGAAGAACAGGTAGAGCTCGACCTCGGAAAGGGGAGCGAGCGAGTCATCCAGCTCGGCGTTGGCGACCACCGAGAGCATGTCATCGGTCGGCGTGGCCCGTTTGGCGGCGATCAACTCCATCCCGTAGCTGTACATCCGCGAACCGGCCTCTTCGGCGCTCAGCTGCCCCACCGCCGCGCTTCGCGCCTTGCCGAAGTCGAACTGCGGTTCGATCGCCTCGAACAACCAGTGCCGTTCGGAATCGGGCACCCCCAACAGGATGCAGATCATCTGCATCGGCAGTTCGGCGGCCACGTCGACCAGGAAATCCAGCGGCTCGCCCGGGGTGACCGCATCCAGCAGGGTGCGAGCACGGGCGCGCAGATCCTCTTCGACGCGGGTGATCATCCGCGGGGTCAAGCCGGAGCTGACCAGTCGCCGGATCGTGCCGTGGCGCGGGTCGTCCATCATGTTGAGCACCTGACCGGCAACGGCGAGGTCCTGTAACAGCGTTCCCCCGAAGCGGCGCGTACCTCCGGTCACCGAAGAGTAGGTCTGCGGATCACGCAGTACGGCAAGGGTTTCGGCGTAGGTCGCCACCGACCAGAAGCCCTCGCCGTCGGGGGTGTGCACGGTCGGTTCGTGCCAGTAGACCGGGGCCTCACGACGATGTAGCGCGAACAGTTCGTGCGGGAATCCCTGCGCGAAATTGTCCAGATCGGTGAGGTCGGCCAGTGTCACAGAATGGCGCCCGAGGTGTACTTCGCCGCGTCGGGATAGCGGCCGATCAGTTCCCCGACGGCGGCGACGACACCGTCGACCTGGTCACCGGCGGCGCCGGTGAACGCCGCCTTGTCGGCCAGTGCGTCGTCGAGGGCGATCCGATCCAGCGGCAGCCGCGGATCGGCGGCCAGCCGGTCCAGCAGATCGGGTTCGGCACCCTTCTCGCGCATGGCCAGCGCGACGGCCACCGCGTGCTCCTTGATGACCTCGTGCGCGGTTTCGCGGCCGACGCCGGCGCGCACCGCCGCGATCAGGATTCGGGTGGTGGCCAGGAACGGCAGGTAGCGGTCGAGTTCGCGCTGGATGACGGCCGGATAGGCACCGAACTCGTCCAGCACGGTCAGGAACGTCTCGGTCTGTCCGTCGATGGCGAAGAATGCGTCCGGCAGTGCCACCCGGCGTACCACCGAGCAGAACACGTCACCCTCGTTCCACTGCGCGCCGGCCAGTTCGGCGGCCATCGATGCGTAACCGCGCAAGACCACCTGCAGCCCGTTCACGCGTTCGCAGGAGCGGGTGTTCATCTTGTGTGGCATGGCCGAGGACCCGACCTGTCCCGGCGCGAACCCCTCGGTCACCAGTTCGTGGCCGGCCATCAGGCGGATGGTGTGCGCAAACGAGGACGGTCCCGCACCGAGCTGGACGAGGGCGGACACCACATCGTGGTCCAGCGACCGTGGATACACCTGTCCAACGCTGGTGAAAACATCGGTGAAGCCCAGGAACTCGGCAACCCGGCGTTCCAGCTCGGCAAGTTTGCCCGCGTCGCCACCGAACAGATCGAGCATGTCCTGGGCCGTGCCCATCGGGCCCTTCACCCCGCGCAGCGGGTACCGGTCGATCAATTCACGCAGCCGCGTCAGCGCCACCAGCGTCTCCTCGGCGGCCGAGGCGAATCGCTTGCCCAAGGTGGTCGCCTGGGCCGCGACGTTGTGACTGCGCCCGGCCATCACCACATCGCGGTAGAGCACCGCCCGCTCGGCCAGCCGCGCGACGACCGCAACACCGTGGGTGAACACCAGTTCCAGCGATTGCCGGATCTGCAGTTGCTCGACGTTCTCGGTCAGGTCCCGGCTGGTCATGCCCTTGTGCACATGCTCGTGGCCGGCGAGGGCGTTGAACTCCTCGATCCGGGCCTTCACATCGTGGCGGGTCACCCGCTCACGCGCCGCGATGGAGCCCAGATCGACGGTTCCGATCACCCGCTCGTAGTCCTCGACGACCCCGTCCGGGAGCGGAATGCCCAGCTCGGACTGGGCACGAAGAACGGCCAGCCAGAGCCTGCGCTCGGCAATGATCTTGTTCTCCGGCGACCAGATCTCGGCCATCTCGGCGCTTGCATAGCGGTTGGCCAGAACATTCGGGATCGTCACGGACACACAGCTTAGGGTGCGTCCTCGAGATGGCTCGGATCGGTGATGCCCTCACCGCGGATCCCCAGCTGCCGATTGATCAGCGTGGTCACGCCGTAGAGGACGACACCGGTGACGACAAGCAGGCCCGCCAGCACGTACTGCTGTGTCGGCCGCCCCGACAACGGGGTGACCAGATAGGCCGAGGCCAGCGCCCCGATGACCGGCAGCACGGTCGGCGTCCGGAAGTGCGCGCCGTCGGCCTTCACATCGCGGCGCAACACCAACACCGCGATGTTGACGATCGTGAAGACGGCCAGCAGCAGCAGTGATGTCGTGCCGCCCAGGATCGAGATGGCCTTGCTGCTGGCGAAGGCCGACACGTAGAAGATCAGTCCGAACGCGATGACGGTGGTGAAGGCGATCGCGACATAGGGGGTGTGGCGGGTGCGGTGCACCTGGCCGAACACCGGCGGCAGCACATGCTGGCGCGCCATGCCGTAGATGAGCCGGCTGGCCATCAGCATGTTGATCAATGCGGTGTTGGACACCGCGAACATGGTGATGAACGGGAACAGCGTGTCGATGGGCAGCCCGGGCGCGGCGGCCTCGACGACGTCGACCAGCGGGGTGGAGCTCTCCTTGAGGTCACCGATCGGCACCAGGGCGACCGCGATGATCGACACCAGCACGTACACGACGCCGGCGATACCCAGCCCGGTGAGCAGAACCTTGGGAAAGATGCGGACCGGGTCCTTGGTCTCCTCGGCCATGTTGACCGAGTCCTCGAAGCCGACCATCGCGAAGAACGCCAGTGAGGTCGCCGCCGTCACGGCGACGAATGTGCTTCGGTCACCTTCACTTTCGAACACGGTCACCCGGGAGAAGTCGACGTCGCCGCCCTGGGTGAAGGCCCACAGCCCGACCAGGATCACCACGCCGAGGCCGGTGATCTCGACGATCGTGAGGACCACGTTCAACTTGACGCTCTCGCTGACGCCGCGAAAGTTGATCGTCGCCAGAATCGCCATGAACGCCAACGCGATCGCGGCGATGCCGAACTTGCCCCAGTCCAGTCCGAAACCCTTGACGAAGTTGGCGGCGAAGGCCTGCGATGCCGTGGACGCCGAGGTGATGCCCGAACACATCACCACGAATGCGACGAGGAAGGTGACGAAGTGGATGCCGAAAGCCTTGTGCGCGTACAGGGCTGCGCCGGCCGCCTGCGGATACTTGGTGACCAGCTCCAGGTAGGAGAAGGCGGTGACGGTCGCGATGAGGAAGGCGATCAGGAACGGCAGCCATGCCGCGCCGCCGACCTCGCCGGCGACCTGGCCGGTGAGCGCGTAGACCCCGGTGCCCAGGATGTCGCCGACGATGAACAACAGCAGCAGCCCGGGTCCCATGACCCTTCGCAGCTGCGGTTCGTCGTTGGTTTTCGGCTCTGACACTGCCGCCCCCTCACTGGTCTCAGACGTGCGCGACCCGGTCGTCGACCGGCGCGAGCACATCGATCACATCGATCAACGTCGCTCGTGCGGTTGCGCGGGGACCCTCCCCTTCATCCACCAATGAGGCAACCACAGCTCCGTCCACCGCGCACACCAGGGCGGTGACGAGCTCGCTGCGCACCGCACGGCCCGACCGCTCGACGACTTCGACCACCGCATCGGTGCGCTGCCGCAGGATGCGACGCTGGATATCGCGTAGTTCCGGCTGCCGCGCACATGCGATGAGACGTTCGTAGCGCGAGATCAGTTGCTCGGGCATACGCGCTCCCGGGGCGTCACCCACCAGCAGGTCCACCAGCAGATCCGCCGTCGACTCGGCGCCGCGACGGCGCCGCGACAGGGTGGCTACCTGCGCCCGGAGTTGCTCGGCTTCCCGCATCCCCACGTACTCCACCGCCTTGGCGATGAGGTCCTCCAGCGACGAGAAATAGTAGGTGGTCGATGCCAGTGGCAACCCGGCGCGGGCGGCGACCGCACGGTGGCGCACCGCGTCGATGCCACCCTCGCAGAGCAGATCGGCGGCGGCGCTGACCAGAGCGCCCCGCCGTCGCTCTCCCTTGGGGGTCACCGCCGCCGTCACGCATTGCATCGTGCCAGCGAAATCCCAGTTGCATGGGGTTTTTCGGCAATCATTACGGCGTTACACATGTATCGCCGCGCCATAAGATCAAACGCCGATGGCAGGATGTCGCACATGCCCGCACCGAATCGCCGCGCCCTGTTACGGATGGGTCTGGGCGCTCTCGCCGGTTACGCAGTGGGATCCGCGACTGCGCCGGTCGCACACGCACAACCGGCACCGACATACCAATCGGGTTCGTTCCGCTCGGCCGCCCGCGGCGGGCTGGCGACCAACTGGGCGATCGCACGACCGCCGGGCCAGACGGCGCCGCTGCGACCGGTGATCGCCTTGCACGGCAAGGGCAGTGATGCCGCAACGGTGATGGCCGGCGGTGTGGAGCAGGGCCTGGCCGAAGCGGTGGCGGCGGGCCTGCCGCCGTTCGCGGTGGTCGCGGTCGACGGTGGCGGCGGCTATTGGCACAAACGGGCGTCCGGTGACGATGCCGGGTCCATGGTTCTCGACGAACTGCTGCCGATGCTCACCGACCAGGGTCTGGACACCTCGCGCGTCGGATTCATCGGCTGGTCGATGGGTGGTTATGGGGCGCTGCTGCTCGGTGCGCGGCTGGGACCGTCCCGCACCGCGGCCATCTGTGCGGTGAGTCCCGCGCTGTGGACCTCGCCGGGGGCTGCCGCACCGGGCGCCTTCGACGATGCGGCGGACTACGAGGCCAACAGCGTATGGGGCCTGCCCGCACTCGGGGAGATTCCGCTGCGCATCGACTGCGGCAACAGTGACCCGTTCGCGTCAGCGACGCGGCAGTTCATCGCCGGACTCCCCACCCCGCCTGCCGGCGGATTCTCCCCGGGTGGCCATGACGGCGGGTTCTGGAGCGAGCAATTGCCTGCCGAGATCTCTTGGCTGGCACCGCTGTTGGTCAGAGGCTGATCCGGCCTTCGGCTGCCGCGAGCCCGATGTCGGTACGGAAGTGGCTGCCGGGCAATTTGATCGAGCCGATCAGCTGATATGCCGCGGCCCGCGCGGCATCCAGATCGTCGCCGGTTCCGACAACCGACAACACCCGCCCGCCCGCGGAGACCACGGCACCGTCCTCACGCCGGGCGGTTCCGGCATGCAACACGCCCGGCGCCTCCGCACCGACGATCACATCACCGGTGCGGGGGCGGCCGGGATAGTTCTCGGCGGCGATCACCACCGTGACGGCCGCACCGTCGCGCCACTGCAGATCACCGAAGGAGGCCAGCGTGCCGGTGGCGGCCGCCTGCAGCAATCCGCCCAGCGGGGAATCCAGCAGCGCCAGCACCGCCTGGGTTTCCGGATCGCCGAACCGGCAGTTGAACTCCACCACGGACGGGCCCGTGGACGTGATCGCCAGACCCGCGTAGAGCAGTCCGGAGAAAGAGCTACCTCGCGAGACCATCTCGGCGGCAACCGGTTTGACGATCTCGTCGACGATCTGGGTGACCACCTCGGCCGGTAGCCAGGGCAGCGGGGTGTAGGCACCCATGCCGCCGGTGTTGGGGCCGCTGTCATTGTCGCCGACGCGCTTGAAGTCCTGCGCGGGCAGCAGCGGGACGACCGTCTCGCCGTCGACGACACAGAACAGCGACACCTCGGGGCCGTCCAGGAAGGATTCGAGCAGCACGGGGTGACCGGAGTCCAGCAGCGCGGCGGCATGCGCCCGGGCGGCATCCCGGTCCGCCGTGACGACGACGCCCTTGCCCGCGGCCAGCCCGTCGTCCTTGACCACCCAGGCGGCCTGGCCTGCGGGCGGGCCGAATCGGTCCAATGCCGCGTCCAGGTTGGCGGGATTGTCGACGATCTCGCTCGCTGCGGTGCGCACGCCGGCGGCGGTCATGACGTCCTTGGCGAAGGCCTTGGACCCCTCGATGCGGGCGGCATCCTTGGACGGCCCGAAGCAGGCGATCCCGGCGGCGCGCAGTGCGTCGGCCACACCCAGTACCAGCGGGACCTCCGGACCGATCACCACCAGGTCGGCGTCCACCTTGCGGGCCAGCGCCACCACGGCGGGACCTGAGGTGATGTCGAGGTCGCACTGCTCGGCCACGGCGGAGGTGCCGGCGTTACCCGGGGCCACCCCCAACCAATCGACCTGCGGGTCGCGCCGCAGCGCCAGCAGCAGGGCGTGTTCACGGGCTCCGGATCCGATGACGAGGACGCGCACGGACGACAAGCCTATCCGCATCGCGACCGACCGCGTGCCGCGACCGTGGCCATACACTTGACATCAACATGTATGGTCGGTGTGACGAGTGCGGTAGGTCACAGAAACGAGGCTGTCGATGACGACGATGGATGCGTGTCCGTTCGGTGCGGGGTACGACTTCACCGACCCCGAGGTGCTGCTGCAGGGGCTTCCGGTCACGGAGTTCGCCCACCTGCGCAAGACCGCACCGATCTGGTGGAACGCCCAGGGTGAGTCGATCTTCGATGACGGCGGCTATTGGGTGATCAGCCGGCACGAAGACGTCAAGACCATCTCCCGCAACTCCCGCGACATCTGGTCCACCAATGCCAAGGGAGCGGTCATGCGGCTGCCCGACGGCATCACCGCCGACCAACTCGACCTGACCAAGGCCCTGCTGATCAATCACGACGCCCCGGAGCACACCCGGCTGCGCAAGCTGGTCTCGCGCCTGTTCACGCCGCGCTCGGTGGCCGCGCTCGAGGAGAAGCTGGCGGTGGCGGCACGCGAGATCGTGGCACGGGCCGCCGAACGCGGCTCCGGCAATTTCGTCGATGACGTGGCGATGCCGCTGCCGCTACAGGCCATCGCCGACCTGATCGGGGTGCCCGAGGCGGACCGGGAGAAGATATTCCACTGGTCGAACTGCATCATGAACACCGACGACCCCGATTTCGACAGCGACCCGACGACCGCCAACGCGGAGCTGATGGGTTACGCCTACAACATGGCCGAACAACGCCGGAAGTGCCCGGCCGATGACATCGTCACCCGCCTGGTCCAGGCCGATCTGGGCGGAGAAGAGGGCATCACCGAAGTGGAGTTCGCCTTCTTCGTGATCCTGCTGGCCGTGGCAGGCAATGAGACCACCCGCAATGCGATGACCCACGGGATGAACGCCTTCCTCGAAAACCCGGATCAATGGGAACTTTTCAAGCGTGAGCGCCCCGATACCGCCATCGAGGAGATCATCCGGTGGGCCAGCCCGGTGCACTGCTTCCAGCGCACGGCGCTCCAGGACACCGAGATCGGCGGGGTCACCATCAAGCAAGGCCAGCGGGTCGGGCTGTTCTACAGCTCGGCAAACTACGACGAATCCGTGTTCACCGACCCGTTCCGGTTCGACATCCTGCGCAACCCGAATCCGCATCTGGCCTTCGGTGGCAACGGCGCACATTTCTGCATCGGCGCCAACCTGGCCCGCATGGAGATCAAGCTGATGTTCAACGAGATCGCCAACCAGATCCCGGACATCTCCAAACTGGCTGAACCGCAGCGCCTTCGATCCGGCTGGATCAACGGCGTGAAGGAACTGCAGGTTTCCTACTCCTGATCGCTACAATTCTGCGCGTGCGAACCCACGGGTGGTCGGGTGCGGCGCCGGCCAGTGACGAGGAGGCCGTCGCCCGCATTCTGGCCGCCGCGGGCCGCGCGATCGACGAACGCGGAGCCGATTTCTCCATCGCCGATGTGGCCAGAACCCTCGGGGTCACCCGACAGACCGTGTACCGCTACTTCCCGAGCACCGACGCGCTGCTTATGCAGGCCGGTGTGGTGGCCGCGACCGATTTCCTGGAGCGGCTGGCCACCCACATCCGCGGCATCACCGATCCCGCCGACGCCGCGACCGAGGCCATCGCGACGGCGCTGGAATGGCTCCCCAAGGACAAACACATCGGACTGCTGCTCACCCCGGAACGATCACCATCGCTCAGCGGATCGGTGACCTCCGATATCGGCCTGCAGTTCGCCCAGTCGGTCGTCCGGCGCTTCGATGTCGACTGGGCCGCAGCCGGTTTCGCCGATGACGAGCTCGACGAGCTCGCCGAGCACCTGCTGCGCATCATCCAGTCGTTCGTCGTCGACCCGGGACGGCCGCCGCGCACCGGTGAGCAGTTGCGTACCTACCTGCGACGCTGGGTCGCCCCGGCCCTGCGACCCTGACCCCCGCCACGCTGCCCTCCCCTGCGATTTGTGGAGTCTGGGCCGCACTCATTGCGGCCGCGGCTCCACAAATCGCGGTTACACCACGGTGAGCGGCAGCGACTTACGCTCCTCGAACACCCAGGACGCGCCGTGACTGAACTCGCACACCTCGACCTCGGGCAGTTTCTTGGCCGCCGTATCCGTTTCGATCACCCGAACGGTCCAGTCCGATTCGGTGCCCGATACCTCGGCACGCAGATGCGGGTCGACTGCGGCGACGACGGCCTGCAGCGGGGCGTCGGCGACCGGTGAGATCAGCGAGATCCAGGCCCCGTCCTCGTAGGCCGGGGATCGGCGCACATGCACGAAGCCCGGGTCGATATCGGCCGACACATAGGCGGCAGGGTTGAGCAGCGGGTGCAGTTCCAGCACCCGCAGGGCGCCGGCGGTGTCCTTCGACAGCTTGAGCGCCTTGTGGATGCGTTCTGCCGCCACGCCGGCGATGCCGATGAGCTGTTTGGTGCGGATCGACCGGGCCAGCTCGGTGTCCCCGCCCGCCCGTTTCTCCACTGCGATCTGGAACGATTTGACCAGCAGGTGCATCTGGAGGCACACCTCGTCGGCGATTCGCACCAACGCCGAATGGGAGAAGGCGGCGAAGTCGACGTCCGCGAGCAACTCACCGGAATAATCGCCCGCTCCGTCGTCATCCGGGTCGATCGGATCCAGCTCACACGCGTGCGCATGGGTCGCGGCGACGATGTCCATCTCGGGGATGAACGGGACCTCGGGGTAGGACTCGTCGATGATGACGGTCCACCGGCAGTGCGGGTGCTGATCGGCAGGGGTGCGCGGCGGCCGGTGGATCGGCCGGACCTGCGCCTTGCGGTTGGTCGCCAAGGCGGTGGCATCGAAGGTCGGGTCCTCGATGTCGTGGCACATGCCCTTGACGTAGTCGGGGCCCATCGGCTCGACGTCCAGCAGCGCCCCGCAATGGTCGAGGTAGAACTCGCCGTGCCAGCGGTCGTGCACGATATAGCGGAAATCCATGAACTGCGGCGGGGCACCGATATCGAGCTGCAGGCCCTTGAACAGGGTGTAGATGTCGACGCCCTCGTAGCCGAGCGCCTTCTGCATCCTGCGGGTGTACAGCGGACTCGATGCCGCCCACTCCTCGATGGCGATCTGCAGCATTTCTTCACGACCGAAACTGCTGATACACCAGGCCATTCCGGAGCGATCGATCAGCTGGCCGATGAGCAGCAGCTCGGGTACCAGGGTGGCCAGCTCGTCGCGCGAGAGCGCAGCATACCTACTGGTCATCGAGTGACTTCCCGGAGTGCATCCGCAGTGCGGCATCGACATTCGCCCGCTTGTCCTCCGAGCCTGCGCCCTGGGCCTTCTCGGCGGCCTTGCGGCGTTGGCGCACCACCTTGCCGACGGCACCGTCGAGCTTGGAACCGAGCGGGAATCCCAGGTAATGCGTGATGAACACGGCCACCTCCTTGAGTTCCTCAGCGGTGAGTTCCTCGTTGTGCAGGGCGGCATTGATCTGTATCTCGGCCAGATCGGAGTTCCCCACCGCCGTCACCGCCGCCAGGGTCAACAGCCGCTTGTCGCGCATCGACAGGCCGGGCCTGTTCCAGATGTCACCGAAGAGGTGCTCGACGGTCAGGTCGAAATATGGATCACCCTGGATATCGGGCATCTCCCAGCCGTAGACCTCATTCATCTTCTGCAGGCCCTGCTGCCGACGGTCGGTCATCCTCATCGCTCCTTCGTGTGTGGCACTCCGAGGCCGTCGGCCAGGTTCTGCAACGCCACCTGCGCCAACGGAAGTTCTACTCCCACAGCCTCCCCGAGCCCGAGCGCCAGCGAAAGATCCTTCTCACCGAGACCGCGGGTGTGGGTGAACATGTCGAACAGCCAATGATCGGGCTCGAGCGGCCTGGTGTCATCGCGCAGGATGATCGCGCCGGGCCCACCGCTCTGGGCATCGCTGTGGCGGACGACCCGGCCCAGCTTCTGCAGGTCGATGCCCGACGCCTCGGCCAATGCCATCGCCTCGCACGAGGCGGCGAACCCGATGAAGGTCAACATGTTGCGCGCCAGCTTCATCCGGGTGCCCGCGCCGGGTTCACCCGCGCGCACGACCAGCGAGGCCCACTTCTTGAACACGGGCTTGACCGCGGCGTAGGCCTCCTCCGAGGCACCTACCATCACCGCAAGCTCACCCTTGTCCGCTGCCCCGGCTCCGCCGCTGACCGGGGCGTCGACGACGTGGATCCCCTTGGCGGCCAGTCGTTCGGCAAGCTCGGGTGCGGTGCCGGGCTCGATCGTGGAGTGGATGGCGATGACGGTGCCCGGTGCGGCGTGCTCACCCAGTTCGGCGACCACGTCGCGCACCTGGGCATCGTTGAGCACCGTCACGCTGATGACGTCGGCCTTGGCCACATGGGCGACACTGTCGGCAAGTTGCGCGCCGAGCTCCGCCAACGGCGTCATCGCCTCGGTGCGGACGTCGAAGACGATCAGGCCGTCCGGCCAGTCGGCGAGCCGCTTGGCCATCGGCGCACCCTGGTTGCCCAGCCCGATATACCCGAGCTTCATGACCGGATGATCTGTCCGCCGTCGACGTTGAAGATCTGCCCGGTGATCCACTTGGCCTGATCGCTGAGCAGGAAGAGGCACATGCCCACCAGGTCGTCTGGCTGGCCCATCCGGGAGAGCGGGATGGCCTTGACGATATCGGCGACCATCTCCTGCGGGGTGGTGGTGCGGTTGGCCTCGGTGTCGATCGGACCGGGGGCGATCGCGTTGATGCGGATGTTCTGGCCACCGAGTTCCCGGGACAGCTGCTGGGTCAGACCGTTGACGCCCACCTTGGCCAGTCCGTAGAAGTTCGCGTACAGCCATGCCGCCGTGGAGGATTGGTTGACGATCGCCCCGCCGCCGCGCTTGGCCATCTTCTTGTACACCGCGCGGGTGCACCACAGCGCACCGTCGAGGTTCACGCTCATGAACTTCTTGTAGTACTCGGGGTCCACGGTCACCAGGAAGTCGAGCTTCATGCCGCCGAAGATGGCGGCATTGTTGACCAGGTAGTCGATCCCGCCGAACTCCGAGAGCGTCTGCGCCGCCATATCCCTCGCCGATTCGGGATCGGACACGTCGACCCGCACCGCCAGCGCGTTACCACCCTCGCCCTTGATCCCGTCGGCCACCTTCTGAGCGCCCTCGAGGTTGATATCGGCGACCACCACGGCCGCACCCTCACGGGCCAGCGCCTCGGCATAGGCCTGGCCGATACCGCCGCCGGCGCCGGTGACGATGCCGACCTTGTCCTTGAATTCCGGGTACATGTTCTTCCTCTCGGCCGAGTGGCCAGTTATTGCACGGTATGACCGTTATTGCGTGTCGTAAGTGGCCAGTCGACTCAGGTCGCGAGCGTGGCGATGAGCTTGGTCTCCAGATACTCCTCGAAACCGGCCACACCCATCTCGCGGCCGATCCCGGACTGCTTGTAGCCGCCGAACGGGGCGTCCGCGGAGTACCAGACGCCGCCGTTGACGTTGACGGTGCCGACCCGCAGCCGTGTGGCGACCGCCTGGGCGCGGGCGTCGTCACCGGAGAAGACGGTGCCTGAAAGCCCGTAGGGCGAATCGTTGGCGATGCACACCGCGTCATCGTCACCGTCGTGGGCGATGACCGTCAGCACCGGGCCGAAGATCTCCTCACGGGAAACCTTGGCCGAGTTGTCCAGTCCGGCAATGACGGTCGGCTCGATGAAGAAGCCGCGATCCAGGTCCGCGGGGCGGCCTCCGCCGCAGGCGAACCGGCCGCCCTCGGCGATCGCCGAATCCAGGTAGCCCTGGATGCGGTCGCGTTGACGCGCCGAGATCACGGGTCCGCAGACGGTGCGCTTGCTGTTCGGGTCCCCCGGCTTGATCCCACCCAACGTCGCGGCAGCGGCCTCGACGGCCTCGTCGTACTTCGCGCGCGGCACGACGAGGCGGGTGGTGATCGCACAGCCCTGCCCGGCGTGCATGGCCACGGTGAAGGCCGCCATCGAGCACGCGCCGGCCAGGTCGGCGTCGTCGAGCACCACGAACGCGGATTTCCCGCCGAGTTCCAAGAACACCTTCTTGATGGTGACCGCGGCATCGGTCATCACGGCGCGACCGGTGTTGGTCGAGCCGGTGAACGACACCATGTCCACCCGCGGATCCTTCGACAGCAACGCCCCCACCCCGTGATCGTCGGAGGTGACGATATTGATGACACCGGCCGGGAAATCGGTGTGCTCGGTGATGATCTCGCCGAGCACCGCAGCCGCCCACGGGGTGTCCGGCGCCGGCTTGAGGATCAGCGTGTTCCCCGCGGCCAGCGCCGGTCCGATCTTGGCGAGGTTGATCTGGTGCGGGAAGTTCCACGGGGTGATGGCGCCGACGACACCGATGGCCTCGCGGGCCACCACGCGGTTGGTCGGCATGCCCTGCGGGGTGGCGTGCCCGAGATCGGTGCGCCACTGATAGCCCGCCGCCGTATCTGCCGAGAAGGCCAGATCGTCGACGGGACCTTCCAGTTGGGCACCGGCGGTGAGCATCCGCGGCGCACCCACCTCGGAGATCGTCAACTCCCGCAGGTCTTCGATGTTGGCCTGCAACGCCTCTCGCAGCTGGCGCAGGCAGCGCACCCGCAGCTCGGTGTTGGTCGACCAATCGGTGTCGTCGAAGGCGACGCGCGCGGCGCCGATCGCCGCACTCATATCGGACTCGTCGGCGTCAGCGACGACACCCAGCACCTCCTCGGTGGCCGGGTTGACCGTCTCGAAGGTCCCGCCGCTGCCGTCGACGAGCTTGCCGTCGATGAGCAATCGGCTTTCGCGATCGGCCAGAATCGACATCCCACTCCTAGCGATTTCCTGGACAACTGTCCGGCGACATTTCAACGAACCATAGCCGCACGGCCATGACGGTGGCAAGAGCGGCCGCCACCAGCGGGGCGAAGTGGTCGCCATTAGTGGCTCTGTAGTGCATATTTCGATCCAGAGCTTGCTCACCAGCCACCCCGTCGGATAACTTGGACATGTGTCCAGCGATTCGGTGGTGACTGTCACAGACAGCGTGAGCGGCGGTCCGGCGGAGACGACGCGCAACCGCCGCCAGGAGGAGACCTTTCGCAAGGTCATGACGGCCGGGATGGAGATGCTGCGCGAGACCTCCTATGCCGACCTGACGGTGCGTGCGGTCGCCGCGCGGGCCAAGGTCGCCCCAGCGACGGCGTACACCTACTTCTCGTCGAAGAACCATCTGATCGCCGAGGTGTACCTCGACCTCGTCAAGCAGGTGCCCTATTTCACCGATGTCAACGACGCCATGAGCACCAGGGTCGACAAGGCCGTGCGCGCCCTGACCCTCGTCGTCGCCGACGAGCCCGATCTGGCCGCCGCCTGCACCACCGCCCTGCTGAGTGGCAGCAGCGATCCCGCGGTCCGCACCGTCCGCGACCGCATCGGTACCGAGATCCACAAGCGCATCCGTTCGGCGGTCGGCCCCGACGCCGATCCCCGGATCGTCTCAGCCCTGGAGATGACGTTCTTCGGTGCGCTTGTCAACGCCGGCAGCGGCGCCTTCACCTACCACCAGATCGCCGACCGACTCACCTATGTCGTCGGCCTCATCCTCGGAGAGGATCAATGACCATGAGCCCAGGCGGCGCCAGATGAGCTCTCCCACGGTCGATCTGATACTCGACCCCTACAGCTACGACTTCCACGAGGATCCGTACCCGTACTACAAGCGGCTGCGCGACGAGGCCCCGATCTACCACAACGAAGAGCTCAAGTTCTGGGCGTTGTCACGCCATCAGGATGTCGTCGCGGGGTTCCGCAACAGCGTCGCGCTGTCCAACAAGCACGGCGTCGCACTGGACCCGATCTCACGAAACGACGAGGCGCACCGGGTCATGTCGTTCCTGGCCCTCGATGATCCCGGCCACCTGCGGCTGCGCACCCTGGTGTCGAAGGGATTCACCCCGCGACGCATCCGTGAGCTCGAGGGCCGGGTCACCGAGATCGCCCACCAGCATCTGGACACCGCCCTGCAGAGCAACACCTTCGACTACGTCGACGAGTTCGCCGGCAAGCTGCCGATGGATGTCATCTCGGAGTTGATGGGCGTTCCGGACTCCGACCGGGTCCGTATCCGCGCCCAGGCCGACGCGGTGATGCACCGCGAGGACGGGGTTGCCGACGTTCCCGATTCGGCCATCGCGGCCTCCGGCGAACTGTTGATGTACTACGCGGACATGGTCAAACAGCGCCGCAAGCGTCCCTCCGATGACCTGACCTCTGCCTTGGTCGAGGCGGAGATCGACGGTGACCGACTCACCGACGACGAGATCATGGCCTTCCTGTTCCTCATGGTCGTCGCCGGGAACGAGACCACCACCAAATTGCTTGCCAATGCCGCCTATTGGGGGCACAAGAATCCGAGCCAGCTGGCACCGGTCTTCGACAACCACGACCTGGTGACGCCCTGGGTCGAGGAGACCCTGCGCTACGACGCATCCAGTCAGATCCTCGCCCGCGCCGTCGTCGATGACCTCACCTTCTACGACACCACCGTCCCGGCCGGCGATGTGCTCGTGCTGCTGATCGGCTCGGCCAATCGCGACGAGCGGGTCTTCGAGAATCCCGACGAGTACCGCATCGACCGCGAGATCGGTTCGAAGACGGTGAGTTTCGGTAGCGGCGCGCACTTCTGCCTTGGCGCCCACCTGGCGCGCATGGAGGCCAGGGTGGCGTTGACCGAGTTGTTCAAACGAATCCGCGGTTACGAGGTCGACGAGGACAACGCCGTCCGCGTCCACTCCAGCAGCGTGCGCGGATTCGCCCACCTCCCGATGACCGTCACCCTCCGTTGAGCGGCTTGAAAGGTTCCTGACGTAGATGCCCAGATTCGATCCCCTGCCCGAACGGCGACCAGCGCTGGTGGCCGGCGCCTCCTCCGGCATCGGCGAAGCAACCGCGATCCGGCTTGCCCGCAACGGCTTTCCTGTCGCGCTCGGCGCCCGCCGGGTGGAGAAGCTCGACGAGATCGTCGGCAAGATCCGCGACGACGGCGGCGAGGCCATCGCGGTGCACCTCGACGTGACCGACCCAGACTCGGTGAAGGCGGCCGTCGAGAAGACCACCACCGAACTCGGTGATATCGAGGTCCTGGTCGCCGGTGCAGGCGACACCTACTTCGGCAAGCTCGACTCGATCAGCACCGAGCAGTTCGACTCCCAGGTGCAGATCCACCTGATCGGCGCCAACCGCGTCGCCTCCGCCGTCCTGCCTGGGATGATCGAACGCCGGCGCGGTGACCTGATCTTCGTCGGCTCCGACGTCTCGCTGCGGCAACGCCCGCACATGGGCGCCTACGGCGCGGCCAAGGCCGCCCTCGTCGCGATGGTGAACAACTACCAGATGGAGCTCGAGGGCACCGGCGTGCGTGCCTCGATCGTGCACCCCGGACCGACCAAGACGTCCATGGGCTGGAGCCTGCCCGCCGAGTTGATCGGGCCCGCCCTGGAGGACTGGGCCAAATGGGGCCAAGCCCGACATGACTACTTCCTGCGCGCGGACGACCTCGCACGGGCCATCACGTTCGTCGCCGAGACACCGCGCGGCGGCTTCATCGCCAACATGGAGCTGCAGCCCGAGGCCCCGCTGGCCGATGTGAAAGACCGCCAGAAGCTCGCCCTCGGCGAGGAAGGGATGCCGCAGAATGGCTGATCTGAAGGAAGTAGAACGTGTTTCAGGTGGCGAGGAAGAGCACGGTCATCTCGAGGAGTTCCGTACCGATCCGATCGGACTGATGCAGCGGGTCCGCGCGGAATGTGGCGACGTCGGGTGGTTCCAGCTCGTCGACAAGCAGGTCGTCATGCTGTCCGGCTCGGAGGCCAACGAGTTCTTCTTCCGCTCCAGTGACGCCGAGCTCAACCAGGCCGAGGCCTATCCGTTCATGACGCCGATCTTCGGTGAGGGTGTGGTGTTCGACGCCGACCCCGAACGTCGCGCCGAGATGCTGCACAACACCGCTCTGCGCGGTGAACAGATGAAGGGCCACGCGGCCACCATCGAGAACGAGGTGAAGAAGATCATCGCCGACTGGGGCGATGAGGGCGAGATCGAACTGCTGGACTTCTTCTCGGAATTGACGATCTACACCTCGACGGCCTGCCTCATCGGCCTCAAGTTCCGTGAGCAACTCGACAGCCGGTTCGCCCATTACTACCACCAGCTGGAGCGTGGCACCGATCCGCTCTGCTACGTCGATCCTTATCTCGATATCGAGAGTTTCCGGATCCGCGACGAGTCGCGGGCGAAGCTGGTTGCGCTCGTCCAGGAGATCATGGACGGCCGGATCGCCAACCCGCCCAAGGGCAAAGAGGATCGCGATCTGCTCGACGTGCTCGTCTCGATCAAGGATGAGCAGGGCGAACCCCGCTTCACCGCCAACGAGGTCACCGGCATGTTCATCTCGTTGATGTTCGCCGGGCACCACACCAGTTCGGGCACCTCCTCCTGGACGCTGATCGAACTGCTGCGCAACCCCGAGGTGTACGCCCAGGTGCAGCAGGAACTCGATGAGCTCTACGCCGATGGCCAGGAGGTGAGTTTCCATGCCCTGCGCCAGATCCCGAAGCTGGACAACTCGCTGAAGGAGACGCTGCGCCTGCATCCGCCGCTGATCATCCTGATGCGTGTCGCACAGGACGAGTTCGAGGTGGCGGGCTACCCGATCCACAAGGGGCAGATGGTGGCCGCCTCCCCGGCGATCTCGAACCGTATCGCCGAGGACTTCCCGGATCCCGATACCTTCGATCCCGATCGCTATCAGAAGCCACGCCAGGAGGACCTGGTCAACCGGTGGACCTGGATCCCGTTCGGCGCGGGTAAGCACCGTTGCGTCGGTGCGGCGTTCGCGCAGATGCAGATCAAGGCCATCTTCTCGGTGCTGCTGCGCGAGTACGAGTTCGAGATGTCACAGCCCGCCGACACCTATCAGAACGACCACTCGAAGATGGTCGTTCAGCTCGCGCAGCCGGCGAAGGTCCGCTACCGCAGGCGAGTCCGGGACTGATCGCGAATGGGTTGCTATCGCATCGAACTCGACGAGGACCTGTGCCAAGGCCACGCCATGTGCGAGCTGGAGGCACCCGATGTCTTCCGGGTACCCAAACGCGGTGTCGTCGAGGTTCTCGACCTCGAGCCGCCCGATGATCTGCGCGACGCCGTCGAGATGGCTGTCGACATGTGCCCTACCCGCGCTCTATCCATAATCGAAAAGAACTGAAAGGCAACGACAATGGCGTCAAGGGAAGCTCTCGAAGACTGGGTCCAGCGCTGGCTGCAGGCCAACCGGGATGCCGAAGCGGCCGGTGACTGGAGGCCGATGGCGGACTTCTACACCGAGGACGCGACGTACGGCTGGAACATCGGCCCCAAGGAAGACGTCATGTGCGTCAACCGGGACGAGATCCGCGATGTCGCGCTCGGACTGGAGATGGAAGGGCTGGAGAACTGGGTCTACGAGTACCAGAAGACCCTCATCGACGAGAAGCAGAACGAGATCGTCGGCTTCTGGAAGCAGATCGCCCACAAGAGCGACGGTAGTAAGGACGAGATCTACGGCATCGGCGGCAGCTGGTTCCGCCTGAATGACGATCTGCTGATCGAGTGGCAGCGTGACTTCTTCGACTTCGGGCATGTGCAGAAGGCGTTCATGAAGCTGATTTCTTCCGGCGACCTGACCCCGACCATGCAGAAGCGCATCGAGCGCTCGCTGGCCGGCGAGAAGCTGCCGGGCTATTACCCGCTCGGTGAGGCACCCGTACCCCTCTGGTGACCACCCGGCCAAGCAGTTGCTTGGGGGTGGGTGTGACGTACCTAACTACTGCCTCTAGTCTGATGGGCACCGGTTCTAGTGGAAGGCATATGCGCATGAAGACAAAAGGCGCTCTCATCTACGAGTTCAACCAGCCGTGGTCGATCGAGGAGATCGAGATCGGCGACCCCGTCAAGGACGAGGTCAAGATCCAGATGGAAGCCTCGGGCATGTGCCATTCCGATCACCACCTGGTGACCGGTGACATCCCGATGGCCGGTTTCCCCGTGCTGGGCGGCCACGAGGGCGCCGGCGTGGTGACCGAGGTGGGCCCCGGAGTCGAGCACATCGCCCCCGGTGACCACGTGGTTCTGTCGTTCATCCCGTCCTGCGGTGAATGTCCGGCATGCCAGGAGGGTCTGCGCAACCTGTGCGATCTGGGCGCCGGTCTCCTCGCAGGCACGGCCGTCTCCGACGGCACCCACCGGATCCACTCCGTCAAGACTGGCGAGCCGGTCATCCCGATGACCCTGCTGGGCACCTTCAGCCCGTACATGGTGGTGCACAAGAGCTCGGTGGTGAAGATCGACCCGAGCATCCCGTTCGAGGTGGCCTGTCTGGTCGGTTGCGGTGTGACCACCGGCTACGGCTCGGCCGTCCGCAGCGGCGACGTGCGTCCCGGTGACGATGTCGTGATCGTGGGCGTCGGTGGTGTCGGGACCGGTGCCCTGCAGGGCGCACTGAACGCCGGCGCGCGCAACATCTTCGCCGTCGACCCGGTCGAGTTCAAGCGCGACAACGCACTCAAATTCGGCGCCACCCATGCCTACCCGGACATTTTCAGCGCCATGGCCGGTGTGGCGGAGGTGACCCAGGGCCGGATGGCGCACAAGACCATCGTCACCGTGGGTGAGCTCAAGGGCGAAGATATCGACCACTACATGAACATCACCGCCAAGGGCGGCACGGTGGTGGCCACAGCGGTGGCGAACATGGCCGAGAACGACGTCAAGCTCAACCTGTCCATGTTGACCCTGTTGCAGAAGCGTCTGCAGGGCACCATCTTCGGCGGCGGCAATCCCCACCACGACATCCCGCAGTTGCTGTCGATGTACAAGGCCGGGCGTCTCAATCTCGACGACATGGTGACCCGGCAGTACCGGCTGGAGCAGATCAACGACGGTTACGCCGACATGCTGGAAGGGCGCAACATCCGCGGGGTCATCCGTTACACCGACGCCGACCGGTAACCACGCATGACCCAGAGCTCGCAGGACACCACGGTCTCCCCGGTTGTCGCGGCGTCACAGAACTCGTGGCGCTGCGTGCAATCGGGTGACCGGGAGGGCTGGCTGGCGCTGATGGCCGACGATATCGTCGTCGAAGATCCCATCGGCGAAGCGGTTACCAATCCCGACGGCACCGGGGTGCGTGGCAAGGCCGCACTGGCGGCGTTCTACGACACCAACATCGGCCCAAACCGGCTGCGCGTCACCTGTGAGGCGACGTTTCCGTCGAGCAGCCCCACCGAGATCGCCTATATCTTGGTGCTGGAGACGACGTTCCCCAACGGTTTCGTCGCCACGGTCCGCGGCGTGTTCACCTACCGCGTCGACGACGCGGGACTGATCACCAACCTCCGCGGCTACTGGAACATGGACGCCATGACCTTCACCGAGGCCCCCGATCGCTAGGACTCCGGGGCGGCCGCTGGAAGACAGCTGTGCCGTCGTGGTCGGCGGCACCCGCGGTGTCGGCCTGTGCGTCGCCGAACTGCTCGCCGCACAGGGTGCGGACGTGGTCGTCAACGGCCGCGATCCCGATGCGGTCGCCGAAGCCGCCGAACGCATCTCGGGTGTCGGCTTCGTGGGATCCCCTGCCGACCCGGAGGTGGCCGACGCCCTTGTCGGGCGGTGCATCGACGAGTTCGGCCGGATCGACAGCCTGATCAATTGCGCAGGCACCGCCGAGCCCACCGGATCCTCGATCCTCACCGTGACCTCGGCACAGTTCCGGGACCTGTTGGACGCGCACCTGCTGACCACCTTCGAGACCTGCCGCGCTGCCGCACCCCATATGGTGCGGCAGCGCTCGGGTGCGATCGTCAACACGAGTTCGTTCGCCTTCCTCGGCGACTACGGGGGCACCGGGTACCCGGCGGGCAAGGGCGGGGTCAACAGCCTGACCCTTGCGATCGCCGCGGAGCTCGCCGAGCATGGCGTCCGGGCCAACGTGGTGTGTCCCGGTGCCAGGACACGGTTGTCGACGGGCTCCGACTATGAGCAGCACATCGTCGAGTTGAACCGGCGCGGGCTGCTCGACGATGTCAGCATGCAGGGGGCACTCGACGCCGGTCCGCCGGAGTACGTCGCACCCACCTACGCGTATCTGGCCGGTGATCTCGCCCGCCACATCACCGGGCAGATCTTCATCGCCGCAGGGGGTTTCGTCGGTCGGTTCGATCGGCAGCAGCCGGCATTCGTCGCCTACCGGGACCATCACGACGCGCCACCGTGGACGGTCGAGGAGATCGCCGCCGCCGTCAACTAGCGCTATCGGGCAACCGGTGCTCGCGGTACTCCTTGCGCAGTTGGATCTTCAGCAGCTTGCCGGTCGCGGTGTGCGGTAACTCCTCGACGAAGACCACATCATCGGGCAGCCACCACTTCACCACCCGCTCGGCGAGATAGTCCAGGATCTCCTCGCGGGAGGCATCCTGTCCGGGCCGCCGCACCACCAGCAGCAGCGGACGTTCCTGCCATTTCGGATGCGGCACACCGATCACCGCGGCCTCGGCGATCGCCGGATGCCCGGTGGCGGCATTCTCCAGGTCGATCGAGCTGATCCACTCGCCGCCGGATTTTATGACGTCCTTGGCGCGGTCCACCAGCTGCAGGTAACCATCCGGGTCGACGGTGGCGACGTCACCGGTGGGGAAGAAACCCTCGGCATCGAGCTTGTCGCCGCCCTCGCCCTTGAAATAACCGCTGGCGATCCACGGGCCGCGGACGAACACCTCGCCGAACGCCTCACCGTCCCACGGCAGTCGATTGCCCTCGTCATCGACGATCTTGATGTCGACACCCCAGATGGCGTGGCCCTGTTTGAGTTTGAGCTTCATCTTGTCGGCAGCCGACAGGTGGGCGTGCCGGGGCGCCAGCTTGCCGATCACACACAGCGGGCTGGTCTCGGTCATCCCCCAGCCCTGCACCACCTCCGAGCCGAAATCCCGTTCGAAGCGTTCGATCATCGACTGCGGCAACGCCGCGCCCCCGGTGCCTGCGAACTCCAGCCGCAGTTCGTGCGGGTCGATCTCGGGGTGGTCGTCGAGGTAGGAGAACAACATCATCCACACGGTGGGCACACCCTGGGTGAAGTTGACCCCTTCGTCGCGCATCAACTCATACAGACTCTCACCATCCAGGTGCGGACCGGGCAGCACGAGCTTCGCGCCGACCATCGGGGCGGTGTAGGGAGTGCCCCAGGCGTTCGCGTGGAACATCGGGACCACCACCAGGATGGTCGATCCGCTGTGCAGGTCGAAGCTGTCGCGCGGGATCGCACCGAGTGCGTGCAGCACCGTCGAGCGGTGGGAGTACAAGACGCCCTTGGGGTTACCGGTGGTCCCCGAGGTGTAGCACAGTGACGAGGCGCTGCGTTCGTCGAATTCGGGCCACCGATAGTGGGTCGACTGCGCGCTCACCAACTCGTCGAAACACACCAACCGGTCGACGTCGATCTCGGGCATATGGTCGCGATCGGTCATGGCGATGTAGGTGTGCACCGTCTGCAACTGCGGTGCGATCTGCTCGACCAGGGGCGCAAAGGTGATGTCGAAGAACAACACCCGATCCTCGGCGTGGTTGATGATGTAGACGATCTGCTCGGCGAACAACCGCGGGTTGACGGTGTGCAGGACGGCGCCGGATCCGGAAACTCCGTAGTACAGCGACAGATGCCGGTCACTGTTCCAGGCCAGGGTGCCCACCCGGTCTCCGGACTCGATGCCCAATTCGGACAGGGCGTTGGCCACCTGCTTGGATCGGTCCCGCACAGCCGACCATGTGGTCCGCGCGATCATGCCCTCCGGCAACCTGGACACGATCTCGGTGTCGCCGTGGAATGTCGCGGCGTGGTCAATCAGCGACGAGATCATCAACGGCCGGTCTTGCATCAGCCCAAGCATCTGGTCAGGCTAATGGTGCCGCCTGCGCATTGCAGGCGATCCACGGACTAGCCTCGATGCCATGGCGACCGTCTTCTCCATGATCATCAACCGCGAGATCCCCGGCCGATTCGTCTATGAGGACGACGAGATCGTGGCGTTCCTGACCATCGAACCGATGACCCAGGGCCACACGCTGGTGGTGCCTCGTGCCGAGGTCGACAACTGGCAGGATCTCGACCCCGCCCTCTTCGGTCGGGTGATGGCGGTGGCCCAGAAGATCGGCAAGGCCGTCTGTGCGGCCTTCGACGCCGAACGGGCCGGGGTGATCATCGCCGGACTGGAGGTGCCGCACCTGCATGTGCACGTGTTCCCCGCCCGCGATCTCAGCGATTTCGGATTCGCGGGCGTCGACCGTAATCCGTCACCGGAATCTCTCGACGAGGCACAGGCGAAGATCACGGCGGCACTGGCTCAGCTGAGCTGAACCGCGGCCTCCACGATCCGTGGCAGGGTGACCCGGAACCGGCAGCCCTGCCCGGGCGCGGTGTCCACCGACACGCTGCCACCGTGGGCGAGCACCAACGAATCGACGATCGAGAGCCCCAATCCGGAGCCGCCACTGGTCCGCGTGCGCGACGAGTCCGCACGGTAGAAGCGCTCGAAGACACGTTGGGCGTCTTCGGGATTCATGCCGGGTCCCGCATCGCACACCTCGATGACCGCGTCATCACCTTCGGTGCCCACCCGCACCGTCACCGGCGCGCTCTCCGGGGTGTGCTGTAGCGCGTTGGACATCAGGTTGCTCAGCACCTGCCGCAGCCTGGCCTCGTCACCGAGCACCTCCGGCGTGCCCGGTCCGTCGAAGACCTGCATCCCGATCGGTCGCCCCGGGGCGACCGTCTGCGCGTCGTGCACCGCATCACTGGCCAGTGCCAGCAGGTCGACGCGGCGCTGCTCCAGCGGACGCTGTTCGTCCAGCCTCGCCAACAACAACAGATCCTCGACCAGCAGGCCCATCCGGCCCGCCTCGCTCTCGATACGCCCCATCAGCATCTCGGTATCGCGCGCCGCGCCCTGCCGATACAGCTCCGCGTATCCCCTGATGGTCGTCAGTGGAGTGCGCAGGTCGTGGCTGGCATCGGCGATGAAGCGCCGCATCCGCTCCTCGGATTGTTGCGCCAACTCCGCCGATTCCGCCGATGACGCCATGGCCCGCTGGATTTGGGTCAGCATGCCGTTCAACGCCAGCGACAGCCGGCCCACCTCGGTGCGTGGATCACGTTGCGGAACACGACGGTCCAGTTCTCCGTCGGCGATGGCGGCAGCGGTCTCCTCGACCTCGGCCAAGGGTTTGAGGCTACGACGCACCACGGCATAGCCGACGACGCCGAGTACCAGCAGCACCGCGGTCCCGATCCCGAGCTGCGACCAGACCAGCGCGCGCACACTGGATTCCACATCGGTCAGATCGATGGCGACCGTGGTCAGCTCCCCGTCGGGACCGCCGACGGTGACCGCGCGCCATTGCACGCCGGAGCCGTCCTTGGAACCGACCGTGACGGGTTCGGGTCCGACGTCATTGCTCGCGGGCAGCACGGGTTCGGCCGCACTGTCGTTGATGGCCAACTGGATCCGGCCGTCGGCGTCGGTCCCCCGGACATAGAAGTTCGTCGGCGGATTCGCGGGGCTGGGATCCTGCAACGGTTCGGCGAACGCGTGCGGGGCCTGCGCCCAGCCGCCCGACGCCTCGAGCAGGGTGTCATCGACACGCTTGATCTCGGTGTGGCGCATTATCGACGTGACGGCAATACCGGAGGCCAGCAGTCCGAATGCCACCAACACCAGCGTCGCCGCCACCAACCCGACGCGCAGCGGCACCGCCCGCCGGTATCTACCGATCATGGATGAATGATGGCCTAGCGCGGCTCACGCAGCACGTACCCCACACCGCGCAGCGTGTGCAGCAGTCGCTTGTCACCGGTGTCGATCTTGCGTCGCAGATAGGAGACATAGGACTCGACGACGTTCACATCGCCGCCGAAGTCGTAGCGCCACACGTGGTCGAGGATCTTCGGCTTGGACAGCACCGTGCCCGCGTTGATGATGAAGTAGCGCAGCAGCGTGAACTCCGTCGGCGACAGCGATACGGGTTCGCCGGCCTTCCAGACCTCGTGGGTCTCCTCGTCGAGTTCGATATCGGCGAAGCTCAGCCGCGCGTTCTTGGGTTCTTCGACACCGCGGCCGACCCGGCGCAGGATGACCCGCAACCGTGCCACCACTTCCTCGAGGCTGAACGGTTTGGTCACGTAGTCGTCACCGCCGAGGGTGAGTCCGGTGATCTTGTCCTGCAGGTTGTCGCGCGCGGTGAGAAAGAGCGCGGGCGCGTCGATACCGTCGGCACGCATGCGTCGCAGCACGCCGAAGCCATCCATACCCGGCATCATCACGTCGAGGATCACCGCATCGGGCTTGATCTCGCGGGCCTTGGCCAGCGCATCGGGACCACTGGCAGCGGTATGCACCTCGAATCCCTGGAACTTCAGGCTCACCGAGAGCAGCTCCACGATGTTGGTCTCGTCATCGACGACGAGGATGCGCGCCTCGGGGATGCTGTCGTGAGATTCGGATATCGCTGCCATTGCCATGAAGTTCACAGTGCACTCTCTGGTTGAAGCACACCTGGAGACTGGCTGTGAACTCACTGAGAATGCAAACCCGGCCGGGCCCGTCGGCGGCCGCCCTAGACTGGCGGCATGAACCTCGGCAACACCATCGTGCAAGTTGCCACGGCCCCGGTCAGGGTCGGACTGGCCGTTGCCGACATCGGACTCAACATCGCTGGTGGCACGCTGAAGGTGGTGCAGCGATCGCTGACCGACGCCGGCCCGGTCAGCGGTACCACCGGCTTTGCCGCGATGCTGGGCATCGACGACGCGGTCGACCGCGCGAACCGGCTGGCCCGGTTGATGGACGATGATGCCCCACTCGGCCGGGCGCTGGCTCCCGAGGGTCCGCTCAACCAGCTGCTGCGGCCGGGCG
Source organism: Mycobacterium sp. VKM Ac-1816D (assembly GCF_000416385.1). Taxonomy (NCBI): domain Bacteria; kingdom Bacillati; phylum Actinomycetota; class Actinomycetes; order Mycobacteriales; family Mycobacteriaceae; genus Mycobacterium; species Mycobacterium sp. VKM Ac-1816D. The sequence goes on along the minus strand of NZ_AOHQ01000136.1, from coordinate 48,655 downwards.
GGCTTGTCGATCAGCTGACCGCCCCGGGGGGCCTGCTCGATCGGCTGAACAATCAGAACGGACCGGTCGCCCGCGCGCTGGCCGAAGACGGGCTGATCGACCAGATCACCGCCGAAGGCGGACTCGCCGACCGGTTGACCGCAGAGGGCGGTGTCGTCTCCCGGGTGATCGCCCCCGGCGGGTTGGCCGACCGGTTGCTCGCCGACGACGGCCTGGTGGAGCGGGCCCTGCGCGAGGACGGGGTCGCCGAACAACTCCTCTCCGAGAACGGCCCGGTCGGCCGGGCGCTGGCCAAGGGCGGGCTTGTCGATCAGGTCACCGCGGAGGGCGGACTGATCGATCGGCTGACCACCGACAGCGGCGCGCTGTCGCGGCTCATCGCACCCGGCGGACTGGCCGACCAGCTGCTCGCCGACGACGGCCTGATCGAACGGATCCTTCGGGAGGACGGCGTCGTCGACACGCTGCTGGCCGAGGGCGGTCTGCTGGACACCTTGACCGATCCGGACGGACCGCTGCTCAAGCTCGCCGATGTCGCCGACACCCTCAACCGCCTGGCACCCGGGCTGGAGGCGCTTGCCCCGACCATCGACGCCCTGCACGAAGCCGTCATCACGCTGTCGCAGGTGGTCAACCCGCTGTCGAACATCGCCGGGCGCATCCCGCTGGGACGTCAGCGCAGCCGCCGCACCGCCACCATGCCGCGCGCGGTGGTCTCCGAACGCGTCATCGACGACGAGGGCTAAGCTGTCCGGCGTAGTACACGCCTCCGTAGCTCAGTGGTAGAGCTTCCGCCTTGTAAGCGGACGGCCGTCGGTTCAATCCCGACCGGGGGCTCAGTTGTGGCTCGTCTGTTGTCGGACCGGGGACGTAGCGTGCGGCCATGAGACAGTGCAGAAGCTGCGGAGTTGCGCTCACTCGGCGCAGCCAAAAAGTGTTCTGTAGCAATCCGTGTCAGATTGCGTTCCGCCGCGCGACGCGCACGGAGATGTGGCTGGCATCCGGCCAAGGCCGTGCCGGATCTTTGCGAGGCCACTACATCCGCTCGTACGTGGACGCCGAACAGGGCGGCTGCTGCGCAATTTGCGGCTGTTCGGGCACCTGGCAAGACATCCCGCTGACCTTCGTGCTCGACCACATCGACGGCAATTCCGAGAACAACCGGCGCGAGAACCTGCGCCTGGTGTGCCCGAATTGCGATTCCCAGCTGCCGACGTACAAGAGTCGCAACCGCGGCAACGGCCGCAGCATCCGCCGTCAGCGGTACGCCGACGGGAAGTCCTACTAGGTGCGCCCGTCAGGTCTCGTCGGCGATCTGGCGGCGACTCTCGTGTAACCCGGGTCCGTCGGGGTCCTCGTGCCGACGGTCGAGCTGGTCCTGCACCTGGCGCTGGTCGGCGGTGGCCTCGGTGGCGTCCGCGGGGTTGGCCGGCGGGTCGATGCCGGGGTCCTTCACTGAGGCCTTGGCTATCTCGTCCTTTTTCATGTCCTGTTGCATGCCCGCGGGTTCTCCCCGCCGACCGAAAACTAAACGTCGTTGCCCGAGCCCACACCCGGGCATGTGTAGCTTGTGAGGCGAGAGAGGGAGGTGCGCCGTGGCCGATGCCGGATTCTGGGTTGCCTGGGGGTTGCCCACCCAGGGCCGCGAGGCCCTGGCACTGGAGACCCTGAAGTCGTCTCGTGACTTCCTGACCGAGCTGGCCGAGACCGGGCGCATCGAACGGTACGACACGGCCATCTTGAAGCCGCAGACCACCGAGCTCGGTGGGTTCTTCCTCATCCAGGGCAGCCGGACGCAGATCGATCAGCTCCGCCGCGATGCCGATTTCGAGCGCTGGGCCAACCGCGTTCAACTGGTTGCCGACCGCGTCGCGATCGTGGACGCCTGGGCGGGTAACGGAATCGACGAAGCGACCGATCTCTATATCGAGGCGCTGCGTGAGGCCGGTCTGCACGGCTGAATCCCCCGGCCGGCCGGGCCGGTTGCAGCGCGCGCATTAATTGCCTCTTCCGTTAACGGCTTTGCTGAGGTTCTATTAGATGTACTTGTTGGGCCGGGGGCGGACAGCACGGAGGCACCATCATGGGCTCATCGACGTTCTTCTGGCGGGGCGGGGGGCTGGCGGTGGGTCGCGTCGGGGGCCTGGCCGTGGCGCTGGGCGTCGGAACGGCGATCGTCAGCGGGCACGGCATCGCCGCGGCCGAGGGCAGCGACTCCGGCGGCGCCGGCAGTTCGTCGAGCGCATCCAACAGCACCGGCGGATCCGCCACGACGTCGACACACGCGGGCGGCGCCACGGGTTCGGGCGAGAAGTCCGGGGACTCCGAGGGCTCCGGCAGCGGTGGGCTCACCACCCGAGACCGCGACACCGACCGGGAGAACGAGAAGGACGCCACGTCCGGCGGCTCCGGCTCCGAGGCCGTCAAGGGATCCGGCGACGACGTCATCGACGACTCCAAGATCGACGATTCAACAACCGACGATGACGAGCCGCTCGGCGGGGGCTCCAACAGCAGTGGCTCCAACAGCGGTGGCTCCAAGGACGAATCCCCCACCTCGGAGTCCGGCTCGACGCCGCCCGACGAACTCGAACCGACAGAGCAGACCGCGCCGCGCACACCGCGCGTCACCATCGGCCAGTCCGACCGGCCACACTCCATAGCCCCGACCACCGAGCAGCCGAGCGCCTCGGTCGAATCCGGTGCGGGCACCACCGACGACTCGCGCACCACCACCGAGACGGCCAGCTTGAGCACCACCCGGGTCGCCGATGCCTCGGACACGTTGGCCACCGCGGGCAACGTCGCGGTGTTCGCCTCGGCGCGCACCCTGGCCACCGCCACGGTCACCGACAACCCGTCCCGGCCGGCCGCCACCGCCTCGGCCCACCCGTTGACCGGCGTGGTGAAGGTCGTCGCCAACGTCCTCGACTGGGCGGCGGGCGTGGTGCCGGGCTCGCCGAGCGCTCCCACCCTGGCATGGGCCCTGCTCGCGTTCGCCCGGCGCGAGGTGGACAATCTGCTCAGCCGGCTCGATCCCGCGCACGCTGCCGCGACCGCGGCGGCCAACTCGGCGGCCGCCGCGACCGATAACGCGGCGCGCGCCCTGGCGGCTGCCGCGATCAATCCGCGTCCCGGCTTCCCTCCGCCGGGCTATCAGTTCAGCCCGTCGACGAGTTTCGTGGACTGGGTCACCGGTAACTTCGCCCCCAACGACACCTTCAACCGGTACGGGATCTGGGGTACCGATATCGGAACCATGTGGGACAACGGTATCCCCGATGATCCCAACACCCCGATCAACGAGAACCAGGTGCTCATCGCCTTCGGCGACACCTTCGGTGGACCCAACATGACCGGCACCTGGCGACTCAACACGCTCTTCCGCAGCCCGGACCGCAACCTTGCCGACGGTCTGGCGGTACCGGGCGGACAGTGGTTCAACGGCAACATGTTCGGCGGTTCTCCACTGTGGGAGGAGCATTACGCCAGGCAGATCATCCTGCCCGAACGGCTCCCCAAGGGACTGCCGACGGGTGTCACGCTGATCCCGACGGCCGGCATCTCGGTTCCCACTCCGGGCACCAAATACGGTGCCACGCAATACCTGAGCTTCATGTCGGTCAAGCAGTGGGGTGCGGCGGGACAGTGGTCGACCAACTATTCGGCCATCGCCTATTCCGAGGACAACGGCGAGAACTGGTACATCGCCCCGAGCAGTGTGCGCACCAACTTCGGCGGTAACGCGAACTTCCAGCAGGGCGCGTTCGTGCGGCCCGGCGACGGATTCGTGTACTCCTACGGAACTCCGAACGGTCGGCAGGGCCAGGCCTTCGTCTCCCGGGTCGCCGAGAAGGACATCCTCGACGTCACCAAGTACGAGTACTACAGCGCGGGCAGCAGCGGCTGGCTGTTCGGCATCGGGGCCTACAGCTCCGGTTGGTATCGCAACGACCCCGGCAAGGCCTCCCCCGTCTTCGGACGCGAGACCGGGGCGTGCGGCGTGGCCAAGGCCGGCAACCAGGTCAGCGAGATGTCGGTGCAGTACAACAAGACGCTCGGCAAATACGTTGCCATGCACGGGGATCAGTTCAACAACATCATCCTGCGCACCTCGGATCGCCCCGAGGGTGGTTGGTCCGCACCCACGGTCGTGATGGGTCAGCAGGGCGGCGGCATCTACGCACCGATGATGCATCCGTGGTCACCGTCGACGCTGGGTACCGGCACCGAGCTGTACTTCAACCTCTCGGTGTGGAACGACTACAACGTGTGGCTTGTGAAAACCGACCTCGCCAAGCTCTGACATGCGCACGATCCTGGCGGCGATCGCGTTGCTCGTGGTGACGGCGGCGCCCGCCGCCGCCGAACCGCCGTCACCGAACACCCCCTGCACACCGGATCTGACCGGTGCCACCACGATGCAGGCCGGACAGCTCCTACCGCTGGTGTGCACGGGCGGACGATGGGCGGCGGTGACCGTGCCGGGCGATCCCAGCGATCGCTGGGTGAGCTTCGGCCCGGAAATGGCTTTGCACGGTGAGGGTTTGCGTAACCCGAATCTGGCCTCGGGGACCTGGACCGCAACCCCGTTGGAGCCGCAAACCTCCTGCGGGGCAACGCAGCAGAGCGTCGTCAGTGCAGGTGTCGTCGGCGCCCCCATGACCACGACGGCACCGATCGGTCAACCGCTCACCGTGGTGGTGATGCCGCGACTGTTCGACATCGTCATGACCGGACATTGTTTGTGGACGCGCAACCGCTAGGCGGCCACGCACCGCCCTTCCACTTCGCCGCGCGACGGCACCGCGTGCACACTTAGACTTCGCTGGTGCGCGAGATCCTCGGCGACGTACTGACAACCTGGCATTCCGGTGGCACCGCCGGCCTCGCCACGGTCGTGCGCACCTTCCGCTCCGCCCCACGCGCGCCCGGCGCGGCCCTGGCCGTGGCACCCGACGGTAGCGTTGCCGGGTCGGTATCCGGCGGTTGTGTCGAAGGCGCGGTGTACGAGCTTGCCGCCGAGGTCGTCGCGACCGGATCGCCGCAACTACAGCGCTACGGGATCAGCGATGACGACGCCTTCGCCGTCGGACTCACCTGCGGCGGCATCATCGATGTGTTCGTCGAACCCGTGTCACGACAGACATTTCCCGAACTGCCGGCGTTGGCCGACGCGGTCGACCACGACCGGCCGGTGGCGGTCGCCACCGTGATCGCCCACCCCGATGCTCGTCGCATCGGACGCCGGATGGTCATCGACTCCGAGCGCCGCGATGGCTCGCTGGGGTCGGCGCGCGCAGATGACGCCGTGACCGACGATGCACGCGGCCTGCTGCTGGCGGGACAGACCGGTGTGCTGTCCTACGGCCCCGACGGAGAGCGCATCGACGAGACGGCCGACCGGGGCATGGAGGTGTTCGTCGCCAGTTACGCTCCGGCGCCGCGCATGGTGATCTTCGGCGCCATCGACTTCGCCGCAGCGCTGACTCGGCAGGCCGGGCTGCTGGGATATCGGGTGACGGTATGCGACGCCCGCCCGGTGTTCGCGACCGCTGCCCGATTCCCGACCGCCGACGAGGTGGTCGTCGACTGGCCCGACCGTTACCTGCGCGCTCAGCAGGATCTCGGCGCCATCGACAACAGAACCGCGATCTGCGTGCTGACCCACGACCCGAAATTCGATGTGCCCGCCCTTGCGGTGGCGCTGCGGCTCCCCCAGGTCGGGTATGTCGGGGCGATGGGCTCCCGGCGCACCCATCTGGACCGATTGGCCCGACTCTCCGAGGCGGGGCTCGGCGGCGACGAGCTGGCCCGGCTGTCCAGCCCCATCGGACTGGACCTCGGCGCGCGGACGCCGGAGGAGACCGCGGTGTCGATCGTCGCCGAGATCATCGCCAGCCGATGGGGTGGCGGCGGACGCCCCCTCGCCGCGCTCGACGGTCGCATCCACCGTGATCGGGAAGCCCGCACCTGAGTCGGTGTTCGGTAACGTCGGGTCCGACCCCGCCGATAGTCCTCACAGCGTCTGCCGATGCATCTCGCTCGGTGCTGGGACAGGAGAACAATGATCACGCGCATGCTGGCCGCCGCTTTCCTGGCCGGCGCTGTCATCGGCCCGGCTGCCGGACTCGGTGCCGCCGCGCCCGCCGCCGCCGAGGAAATCACCCAGGAGCAGTTCCTGGCGGCGATCGCCCAGCAGGGCGTGCAGGTCGGCAGCGATGAGGACGCCGTCCGGATCGCCCAGCGGATGTGCGAGATCGCCGGCGACGGCAGCGGCACGAAACTGCAGAAGGCCGTCTACTACGTCCGTGATCACACCGAGCTGAGCAAGGACGCCGTCACGACCTTCGCCGGTATCGCCGCCAGGGTGTACTGCCCCGACGTCCTGCCCAGCTAGTCGGTCACCACACCGCGCAGACCATCCGCGCCGAACAGCGGCTCGAGCATCCCGGACAGATCGGGCCCGCGGCGCAGGCCGTGCCCACCGTCGACGTTGATCACCTGGCCGGTGATGAAGCTCGCGGCGTCGCTGAGCAGGAACACCGCCAGATTCGCGACATCCTCGACCTCCCCGACCCGCGGCAGCGGCGTGCAGGCGGCGTAATCGGCGCTCAGCGCGGGCGTATCGAGGATCGGCGCCACCATGTCGGTACGGGTCAATCCGGGCCGGATTCCGTTGACACGCACCGAGGACGGGCCCAGCTCGTCGGCGGCGACCATCATCAGATGATCAAGCGCGGCCTTGCTTGGTCCGTAGGCGCCGAACCAGCGGTGGGTGTTGCTCGAGGCGATCGAGGAGATTCCGACGAACGATCCGCCGCCGCCGCGGACCAGCTCGCGAGCGGAGTGCTTGAGCACATACATGGTCCCGTTGATGTTCAGGTCGACCGTGTTGCGCCAGGCCGCGGAGTCGATCTGGGTCAGCGGGCCGATCGTTTCCGAGCCGCCTGCGCTGTGCACGACGCCATCGAGCTGCCCGTGCCAGGCGGTCGCCGCGTCGACGAGGCGGGCAGCCTCGTCCTCGTCGGTGATATCGGCGGGCTGGTAGTTCACCTGACCGGCGCCGGCGCCGGCGATCTCCGCCGCGGCGGCCTCCAGCTTGTCGGCGTTGCGGCCGGCGAGCACGACATTGCCGCCTGCGCCGACGATGGCGGCCGCCACCCCCTTGCCGATACCGCTGCCACCACCGGTGACCAGGTAGGTGCGCTCGGCCAGCGACAACAGCATGGACAACCTCCGCGAAAGAGAAGACCGACTAACTAGAACAGGTTCCAGTTATACGGCACCGCTGACCTCGGCGCGGAGGTTTCCGCCGACAACGGATTCCTCCCTGACAATCCCCGGCCGACGCCGGTCGCCTAGCATTGGAGGATGCCTGCAAAAACAGATGCCGCCGATATCGGCGAGGTCGAGCCCGTCGCCGACGATACGGCCAGCCAGGCGCGCCGCGTCGTCGCCGCCTATGCCGTCGACGCCGAGGAGTGCCGGATGTTCCTGGCGATGCTGGGTATCGGACCCGCGAAGTCCGAGGCCTAGTGGCACCGGGAGTCGATTCCGCCGACTCCATCCCGGAATCCGGGCACGCCGACTTCGTAGTCGTCGCCAACCGGCTGCCGATCGACCAGGTCCGTCTTCCCGACGGCACCACCACCTGGAAGCGCAGCCCGGGCGGCCTGGTGACCGCGCTGGAGCCGATACTGCGCAAGCAGAGCGGTGCATGGATCGGTTGGGCGGGCGTTCCGGACGGTGACGAAGAGCCCATCGTCCAAGAGGACCTCAAGCTCTACCCCGTGCGGTTGTCCGCCGAGGACGTGGCGCTGTACTACGAGGGCTTTTCCAACGCCACCCTCTGGCCGCTGTACCACGATGTCATCGTCAAACCGCAGTACCACCGGCACTGGTGGGACCGCTACGTGGAGGTGAACCGGCGCTTCGCCGAGGCCACGGCGCGCGCCGCTGCGCCCGGGGCGACCGTCTGGATCCAGGACTACCAGCTGCAGCTGGTCCCCAAGATGTTGCGGATGCTGCGCCCCGATCTCACCATCGGCTTCTTCCTGCACATCCCGTTCCCGCCGGTGGAACTGTTCATGCAGATGCCCTGGCGCACCGAGATCATCGAGGGGCTCCTGGGCGCCGACCTGGTCGGTTTCCACCTCGCCGGCGGCGCGCAGAACTTCCTGATCCTGGCTCGTCGCCTGCTGGGCGCCAACACCTCACGCGCCACGATCGGTGTGCGCTCCCGCTTCGGTGAGGTGCAGATCGGCTTCCGCACCGTCAAGGTGGGCGCATTCCCCATCTCCATCGACTCGGCCGAACTCGATCGAAAGGCGCGCGCCCGCGGCATCCGTCAACGCGCCCGCGAGATCCGGGCCGAGCTGGGCAACCCGCGCAAGCTGCTGCTCGGCGTCGACCGACTGGACTACACCAAGGGCATCGATGTCCGGTTGAAGGCCTTCTCCGAGTTGCTGGCCGAAGATCGCGCCGACCGCTCCGACACGGTGTTGGTCCAACTCGCCACGCCCAGCCGTGAGCGGGTGGAGAGCTATATCGAGATGCGCGAGGGTATCGAGCGACAGGTCGGGCACATCAACGGTGAGTACGGCGAGGTCGGTCACCCGGTGGTGCACTATCTGCACCGGCCGGTCCCCCGCGATGACCTGATCGCCTTCTTCGTCGCCGCCGATGTCATGCTCGTCACCCCGTTGCGCGATGGGATGAACCTGGTGGCCAAGGAGTACGTCGCCTGCCGCAGTGACCTCGGCGGCGCCCTCGTGCTCTCCGAATTCACCGGCGCCGCTGCGGAGTTGCGCCAGGCCTACCTGTGCAACCCGCACCACACCGATGGTGTGCGCGATGCCATCGAGCAGGCGCTGAACCAGCCTCCCGAGGAGGGCAGGCGCCGGATGCGGGCGTTGCGCCGGCAGGTCCTCGCCCACGATGTCGACCGCTGGGCGCGGTCGTTCCTGGATGCCCTTGCCGGGACCGGCCCGGACTAGATCGGCGTGATGTAACTGATCAGCCAGCGCCCGTCGACCTTCTGGTAGTCGACCTTCAGCCGGCTGCCGTCGTACACCGACTCCTTGGACTTGTCGGTGACGGTGCGGTTCATGAACACCAGCACCGATGCCGAATCCCGTTGCGCGCTCAGCATTCCGGCACCGACGGCATGCGCCTGGCTGACCACCTGACGCTCCCTGGCCTGCGGGATGATGTCCTTGGCGGCGCGGTCCTCGAACTCACGCCGGTAGTCCGGGGTCAGCAGCGTGGCCGCCTCGGACAGGCTGCGCTCCACCGTCTGGAAGTCATAGCCGAACACCCGCGGGATCTGCTGGATGGCCAGGGCGGGCAACTCCGCCTCGGCGGCCTGCGCCGCGCGGGTCTGCACCCTGTCCCAGTACAAGCCGCCCGCGACGGCGGCCAGCGCGACCAGGCCGAGGGCGAACAACACCGACACCGCCTGGATGAGTCTGGTGCGCATCAGTTGCCGCCTTCGGGGTACTTCAGGTCATATCCGGTCATGTGGCCGTTACCGTCCTCGTGCACGATCACCCGCATCCGGTACGGCTGCGACGGCGTGTCGACCCCGTCTATATCGGTGACCGTCACCCGGACCGACACCAGAACCGATGCATTACCGCCGATCTCGTCGACCTTTTCCAGCGCCGCACCGCTGATGACGGCCTCGGAGCTGGCATTGGTGTCGCGGAAGATGGCCTTCAGATTGTCGACGTTGTTGTCCTGGCTCATCATGTCGCGCAACGGCCCGCTGGTGCCATCGACGAAGCGGTTGACGCTCTCGTCGATGCTGTTCTGGTCGTAGCTGAACATGTTCATCACCGTCTGTGACGCGGTGTCGACAAAACGCTGATCGCGGGCCTGACTCTCAGCAGCCTCCCGTCGCTGCACGGTCAACACCACCACAGCGGTCACCAACACTGCCGCGGCGACCAGGGCCGCCACCGCCGACACCAGGGATACCAGCGCCCGGTGCGGCCGGCGCGGTGGCAGGGCCGCCGCACGCACCGGTGCGGGCACCGTCACCGCGGGCGGCGGCGCCGGCAAGATCGTGGCTGCCTCGGTAGCATCAGCGCCCGCCGGACCGGCGGCCCGGGACGCGCGTCGACGGGCTACCTTGCGGGTCTGCTCGCCATCGGTGTCGGTGTTGTCCGTCGTTTCTTCGTCGACCATCTACAGCTGTCCTGGCGCCATCATCAGATCCACCCAATTCTCCGCGGGGGTGAACTTGTCACTCCCGGATGCGAACACTCCGGTGCCGCCGTTCGTGGGGTCGGCGAACACTCCCGTCTTCGGATCGTAGGTGGTCGTCAACGACGCGCTGGCCACGGGCTGTTCGGCGGGCAATGGTCCCGGCATCGGAGGTGCAGGAGCCGGCGGTACCAGCGCCTCGGGCGGTGGCGCCAAAGCCGGCGCCTCCGATCCCGGCGGTCGGTAGATCGGCGTACCCGGTGGCAGCGGCGGAGCAGGCACCTGGCGACCGTAGGGCGGCAGCACCTGATCCGGCGGCGCATAGAACGGCCACGGCGGCGCCGGCGGATTGTTGTTGGGCGGCACCGGATTCGGGAACGGCGCGTTGGGCGCGGGCCCCGGTCCCGGCAGCACGCCAGGGGGCAACTGCACCGCGGGCGGACCCGGGTCGTAATCGGCCTCCGGCGGGATGTTCGGGAACTTGTTCGGCGGCGTGATATTGCGTGGGTCCGTAACAGGGGTGCCGTAGGGCACCGGCGGGCCACGCCACGGATTGCTGCCAATCGGGACATAACCGACCGGATCGCGGCACAGTTGCACCGTGGGTGCCCGCTTGCCGGGGAATTCCTGGCATGGGTAGTTGCGCGCGCCCCGCACGACCGCAGGGTCGTTCTGGGCCGTTTTGCAGTACATGTCGGTGGGAAGCTCACGCAGCGTGGTATCCGCGGGCGACCGGATTTCAGTCGCCGGTAGGAAGCCGACCGAACACGGCGGCGAGTCACCCAGGTTGATCTTGAAGTCCAGCTTGCCGCCCTCGTCGGCAGGCAGACCGGTGCCAACGGTGTTCAGCGCGGCGAGCAGGGCCGGGAAGATCACCAACGCCTGCTCGATCGACTTGTGGTAAATCACGCCGATGCGACCGACGTTGGCGAGATTCGCGGCCAGCACCGGGAATGTCGGTCGGATCCCCTCGAACGTGACGTTGGCCTCGGCGGCGGCACCCGGCACGGTCTGCAACACCGAGCGCAGCTGCGGATCGGCGTTGGCGACCTCACCGGTCAACCGTGCCAGTCCGTCAGCGGTGGCACGGATGCTGTCCCCGGATCGAATCTGGGCGTCCAGGAACGGGCCGGCCTCGTCGATCAGCTGGGCGGTCTGCGGATAGGCGGCATTGGCCTCGTCTACCAGATCGCGTCCGGACTGGATGAGCCGGGACAGCTCGGGACCGGATCCGTTGAAGGCCTTGAAGGTCTCCGAGAGCAGATCCTGGATGCGGGCATCGCCGACACTGTTGACCAGATCATCGGCCTGCTTCAGCATTCCGGCGATGTCCTGGCCGATCGCGGTGCGCTCCACCCCGATGGTGGACCCGTTGCGCAGCAGCTCAGAATCGGCCTGCCCGTCCGGTGGAACAAGGTCGATGTACTGCTCACCGACAGCCGACACGCTCTTCACGGTGGCGGTGACATTGGCGGGCACCTCGGTGTCGGTGTTCAACCGCATCTTGGCAGCCACACCGTCATCGGTCAGCCCGACTTCCTCGACACGACCGATGGTGACACCGCGATAAGTCACGTTGGCGTTCTGGTACAGGCCGCCCCCGGCAACGAAATTAGCCGTGACGTTGTAGGTTCCGATTCCCAGCGTGGCAGGCACGTGCAGGTAGAACGCCGAGATGGCGGTGACGGTCAGCACCGTCACGACGGCGAAGATGGACAGTTGCAGGCGGGTCAGACGGGTCAGCATTACGGCGCCCCCTCGTGCTGGGTCGCGGTGCCCGGCGGGATCTTGAACGGATCGGCCGCCTGACCGGAAAGGTTCGCGAGCGCGCCGGTCAGAAAGTCCGGCGGGTTGATCACCTCGTTGAGGTGCTTCATGTTCGGATCGAAGAAGGATGTGGTGAAGATCGACTCGCCGAACCGGCGCACGGTCAGGTCGAAGGTGACGAATGTGTTGAGGTAGTCACCCCGGACCGCGTTGCGCAGGTATTTGTAGTGGAACGGGAACGTCGGAAGGAATTCCAAATCCTTGATGAAGTCATCGGCATTATCGTTGAGCGCCTTGATGACCGGGTACAGATCCTTGAGGTCGGCGGCGAAATCGTCCTTGGTCTCCGAGAGCACCCGCGAGCCCACCTCGGCGAAGCCGCGCAATGCGGAGAATGCGTCGACGATGTTCTGCCGGTTGTTGTTCAGCACCAGCAGCGCGTTGGGCAGCGTGTCCAGCGTGCGGCCCAGATTGTCCTTGCTGCGCGCCAGGATCGAGGCGAACCGGTTCAACCCATCGGCGGCGGCGATGATGTCATCGGTCTGGCGATCCAGGGACGCGGTCAACTCGGCCAACCGGGGCAGCAGACCGGCGAAACTGCCGGACCGGCCGGCGACCGCGGCGTAGGCCTCATCGGTGATGTCCTGCAGCGCACCGAGATTACCCTTGTTGACCACGATCCCGAGGGCGGAGAGCACCTCCTCGGTGGTGGGATAGCGACCGATGGCGCCCAGCGGGATCCTCGATCCCTGCTTGAGCCTGCCCACCGGGTCATCCAGCGGCGGGGCCAACTGCACATGCTGGGACCCCAGAAGGGAGGTCTGCGCGACGGTCGCCGTCGCATTCTCCGGCAGATCCACATCACCGTCCAGAGACAGCTGGACGGCAGCGTAGAAGGTGCCGTCGGGCCTCTGCACCGCCTCGATACCCGAGACGCTGCCGACGGTGACATCGTCGAGCATCACCGGTGAGTTCTGCGGCAGTGTCGCCACATCCGGCAGTTCGGCGGTGATGACATACGAGCCGGCACCGTGGCCGGCGGTTCCCGGCATGTTCAGCGAGTTGAGTCCGCCGAATTGGCAGCCGGCCAACACCAGCGCGGAGGCACCTACCGCGCCGCCGCGCAACAGCATCCGGGTCATCCGCCCGCTCCTTCCACCGGTGCCGGGCCAGGCAGCGGGCCGGTGCCCATCGGCGGCGGCGGCGGGACGGGTCCCGCCGGGGATACCTGTCCTGGCACGGCCGGCGGCGGCAGGATGAGCTGGCTGAGGTTGCCACCCGGCGGGGCAGTCGGCGGGGTCACCCCTGGCGCCGGTTGCCACTGCAGGTAGGGAACCGGCGTCCGAGACTTGGCCTCCGTGGCCGGCGTGTCGTAGATGATCTGACCCTTGTACGCGGTGATGCTGTCGATCGGATGCAGCAGGATAGGCGGATAGTTCATGGTGATGCGCTTGAGCACCGGGCCCATGCGCTGCCGGCAGATCTCGGCGCGCTTGTAATTGTCCGGCGAGGCACCGACATCGAAGGTGCCACCGCAGATGAACTGCACCGGGTTGGCGAAGTTGGGCAGCGACAGCAGACCACCGACGGTGCCCTGTGCGGGGTTGTAGATGTTGTAGAAGTTCGCCAGACCGTTGGGTGTCACGTGCAGGATCTGCTCGATGTCATCGCTGTGATCGGTGAGGATCTGGGTGAACTCGGTAAGGCTGTTCACCGATTTGATCAGCGAAGAGTTGGACTCGCTGAGTAGTCCGCGGACATCGCCGAGTGCGGTGTTGAGCACACCGAGGGTGTTGTCCAGATCGGCGGAACTGTCGGCCAGCACCTGGGACACCGATGCCACGTGGTTGGTGAACTGCACGATCTGCTCGTTGCTGTTGGACAACGCGTTGACCAGCACCTGCAGGTTGCGGATGGTGCCGAACAGGTCGGCGCGTGAGTCACCGAGACGACCCGCGGTCTGGGACAGTTCGCGCAGCGCCTGCCGGAACGATTCGCCGTTACCGTCGAAGGTGTCGGCGGCCTGGTTGACGAAGGTGGTCAGCGGTCCCTGCAGGCCGCCCTCCTTCGGTCCGAGCTGGGTGCTCAGCGCGGTGAGCTGTTCTTTGACCTCGTCCCATTCGACGGGGACGCCGGTGCGATCGAGGCCGATCTCGGCGCCGGCAGCCAAGGTGTCACCGCCGGTGAAGGCCGGGGTGAGTTGGATGAACCTGGCCGAGACCAGGTTCGGCGCGATGATGATCGCCCGCGCATCGGCGGGTACCCGGACGTCGTCCTGCACGGTCATGGTGATCTTGACGTCGTTGGCCCGTGGCTGGATCGAGTCGATGCGGCCCACCGGGACGCCGACGACGCGGACATCGTCGCCCGGATAGAGCCCGACCGCGGTCGGGAAGTAGGCGACGATCCTTTGGCCACCGCGGTTCGGCCACACCAGGTAGACGCCGACGGCGAGCAGCGCGACGAGTGCAACCGCGACGACCCCGCGCAGCCAACTGGATCTTTTCGACTTCGGTTGTGTCATGGCGTCTTCGGCCTAATCAGGGTGCGTTCGGAGATGTATCCGCGCAGCATGTCGGCGAGGCTGTCGGGCAGCTTGCCGGGCTGGAAGTAGCCGTCCAGCAATACCTCCGCCATCGTTGCCGGCGGTAATCCGTAGAGGTTGATGTTGAAGCCCGGGCCGTTGCCGACGACCTCGGCCAGCGCGGTGGCATACGGTGGCAGACGCTTGAGCGCTTCCCCGATGTGTTCCTTGCGCTCAAGCAGGTTGGCCATCACGGCATCCAGCTTCTGCAATACGGGCAGGAACTCCCGCTTGTTGTCGGCAACGAATCCCGAAAGCTGTTGGGACACATCGTCGATACCGGCGATCAGTGTGCTGAGCGCCTGCCTGCGCTCGTCGAGGGCGGCGAAGAGCTGATTACCGTCGGTGATCAGTTGGTTCACCTGACCGGAGCGCTCCGCCAACGTCTGCGAGACGTTCTTGGCGTGCAAGAGCAGCTGCTCCAGCGCGGCATCACGCTTGTTCAGGCTGCGACTCAGGTCGGCGACCCCGTCCAGGGCGCCGCGCAGCTGCGGGGTGGCATCGCGCAGCGTGTCGGTGAGGGTCTGCAGGGCCTGCTCGAACCGCGGCTTGTCGAGTGCACTGACGTTGCCACCGAGATCCTGCAACGCTGTGTTGAGGGTGTACGGCGTGGTGGTGCGGTTGACCGGGATGACGGTGGAGTCCCCACTGCCACCCGGAGTGACCGATAGCGACTTCTGACCGAGCACCGTATCGGTCTTGATGGCCACCAACGTCTGGTTGCCGACCTTGATCTTGCGATCGACTGTGAATCCGACCTTGGCCTGATCACCGGCCAGGGACACCGAGTTCACCTTGCCCACGTTGATCCCCGAGATGTTCACATCGTTGCCGGGTGTGATACCGCCGGCATCGGTGAAGTAGGCCTCGTAGGTGCGCCCTTGCGGATACCAAGGCAATCCGGTGTAGCCGAAGGACACCAGCACCAGGCAGGACACCACGAAAATACCGAGGATGCCGGTGCGCAGCGGGTTGCTGCGATCTGGGCTAGCCATTCTCCGAACACCTCCCCTTCGACGGGTCCGGCGGGCCGCCGAACGGGATCAGGATGTCGCTCCCGGCGGGCCCATTGATTTTCATCCGGATCGAGCAGTAGTAGATGTTGAAGAACGCCCCGTACGCGCCGAGAGCATTCAGGCGCAGATAGTTCTCGGCCAGTGGTTCGATGACCTTGTTGATATCGGCCTTGCGCTCGTCCATCCGCTGCATCAGCGGCCGGGCGTTTTCGATGACACCCTGCAACGGCCGCCGCGATGCCTGCAACATCTCGGTCAGATCGTTCTCGGCGCTGGCCAGCGGCCCGATCGCACCGGCAATGGGGTCACGGTTCTCGGCGAGACCGGTAATGAGCTTCTGCAGTTCGTCGACGCTGGCGTTGAACTGATCGCCCTTCTCGTCGATGGTGCCCAGCACGGTGTTGAGGTTGGTGATGACATCGCCGATCAGTTGGTCGCGGGCGGCCAGGTTCTGGCTGAACGAGCTGGTGCTGGCCAACATGTTCTGGATGGCCCCGCCCTGGCCCTGCAACAGTTCGATGACAGCGTTGCTGACCTCGTTGACCTTGTTGCCGTCCAGACCCTTGAGCACCGGGCGCAGTCCGCCGAGCAGTGCGTCGAGATCCAGCGCAGGCTGGGTATTTGCCGTCGACAGGGTCGAACCCGCCGGTAGCTTCTGCAGTTCCCCTGGGCCGGAGGTGATCTCCATATAGCGATCGCCGACGAGATTCTCGTAGCGCACGACCGCGCGGGTCGAGGTGTAGAGCTGATAGCGCTTGTCGACATCGAACGCGACATCGACGGTGTTGTCCGGATTCAGCGTGACGGCACTGACCGAGCCGACGGGCACCCCGGCGATCCGGACGTCCTGACCGGTCTTGAGTCGCGAGGCCTCGGTGAATGTTGCGTGGTACTGGTTGCTCGAGGCGAACCGGAACTGCCCGAACACGACGATCAGCCCGGCAGCCACCAGCACCATGGCCATGGTGAAGACCGCGACATTGATGAGGGTTCTGCGCTCGCTGTTCATCAGAACCCCATGTTCTTGGCAGTCAACTCTTCGCGCAGGCGCTCATCGCAGCGCAACCTGTTCATCAGAAATCATCCCGTTCCGCGAAGGCACCGTTGAACAGGAACTGCAGCGTGGACGGCGCGTTGAACTGCACTTCGGTGTTGGGCTGATACGGCACGTAAGCGTTATCTGTCACCAAGAACTGGGTGTGATACCAGGACCCGCCGAGCTGCTTGCCCGGAATATCCGGCAGGCCACGGCAGTTGGGCCCGCCCGAGGCGTTCACGATCGGCAGGCTCTCCGGATATGTATAGGCCGGGGCCCCCGGCAGGAAGTTGGCCGCGACGAACAGACCGGGCCGGATACCGCCGATCACCGGCGCGAAGGTGTCGATCGCCTTCGCGGTGCCCTGCAGGGTGCAACCGATGACCGGTGAGTAGTCGCCGACAACTTTGAGCGGCGCACGCAGCCGCTGAATCGCGGCGATGTAGTCATCGGCCGCGGGTTCCAAGGTGGCGGTGCCGTTCTGGGCCAGGCCGGTGGCGGCCAGCAGCGCGGCATTGAGGCTGTCCTGCTCGTCGACAATCGGCTGCGCCACCCGTGGCGCATTGTCGAAGATACTGGCGAGATCGGGGCCGGCGTCGCCGTAAATCCCCGCGACGACGGCGGTCTTGCGTAGATCGTCCTGCACCGCGGGCAGCTTGGGATTGAGTTGGGCAAGATAGCTGTTCAGCCCGGACATCGCGACACCGAGATCCTCACCGTTACCGCGCAAGCCCTCACCGAGCGCGGTGACGGTGGCGTTCAGATTGACCGGGTCGACCTTGTGCAGTACATCGGTCAGCGTCTGGAACAGCGTGTTGACCTCGAGCTGGACTGCGGAGGCCTGGATGTTGGTCCCGGCCTGCAGGGTGGTTCCGCGCGGATCCTCTGGCGGCAGGAACTCCACCGATTTCGCGCCGAAGACGGTGGTACCGCCGATCTTCACGTCCGCGTTCGACGGGATGAACCGCATCTGGCTGCGGTCGATCGACAACGTGAGCTTGGCCTGATCCCCGGCGTATTCGATACTGGCGACCTTGCCGATCTGGATCCCGCGGTACTTGACCTTGGCATCGCGCTCCATCACCAGGCCCGCCCGCTGCGATGTGACGGTCACGGTATCTGTGGCGGTGAACGCCGCAGTGAAGAACAGATAAGTCAGCGCGACCGCGACCACGACAATGGTGGCCAGGATCGCGGCGGCGATCCGCACATGACTGCGCTTGGCATCACTTTGCGCCATGAACGTCCTCGGGCCTTCCGGAAGCCAGTCGGGGTTTGCGAAGCTTCAAAGTATCCGACGCCATCTGCTTGCTGCGCGAGATGGCAGAAGTGGCCTCACCTAGTTCTCGAATTCCAGGCTCGGAGCCGACCCGCCACAGCGCCTTCGGCAACGAATCCTCGCAATATGACCGTCGAACACGCGGTCGAGGAACGCCAGCGAAGGTCTCAGTAGGCAGTGCCCGCATAACCGTTGACACAAGCCCCCTTCGCGCTCATCCCGACCAGCATCTCCGCGTGAGCATACTAAACTAGAACACGTTCACTTAACAGATTCCAGCACTTGATCGCACAATTCCGCTATCTTGCAGGGAATGGCTGGTCGTGAGAACCATGATGTTGGAACGCGTTCTTACTACTAGGTGACCGGGGGATCACTGGGGGGATCAGTGCGCAACCGCGCAAAGTGTGGCCGACATGGCACCTGGGTCGCATCGGACAGCAAAGCCATCGCCGGCGCCGCTCGACATCGACGCGGTCTGGGAGACCTACTGCGATCGTCGACCCCTGCCGCAACGGGGAGGGCGATCAACGGCCCGGCCCGGATGCCCGTGCGGTGCTCCGTTCGAACCATGGACCTGACTGTCGAAAAGTAGGGCTGAAGGGAAGACCTGCCTCGTGACCGAGAACGACACACGCAAAGTTGCAGACCTCGAGCGGATCACCGCGAAGCTCATGGGATTGCTAGGGTCTGATCCCCAGTTCGCCGCCGCCTTGCCCGACGCCACCATCGCCGAAGCCGTCAAAGCGCCAGGAATGCGACTTGCCGAGATGCTGGCCGTGGTGATGGAGGGGTACGGACCCCGGCCGGCGCTCGGCGAGCGCACCTACCGGCTCACCACCGATGCGGCGGGACGGACCAGCAGAGAATTCTTGTCCGACTTCGCCACCATCACTTACGCAGAGCTATGGCGCCGGGTCGGCGCGCTGGCGAGCGCATGGCGTCACGAGTCCACCGATGTCCGTCCCGGCAGTTTCGTCTGCACGGCCGGTCGGGCCGGTATCGACTACACAGTCGCAGATCTCGCCTGCATCCGGATGGGCGCAGTCGCAGTTCCTTTACCGGCAACTGCAACGGAATCCGAGTTCACGGCGATGCTCGAAGAGGTCCGTCCCGCTGTCGTGTGCTCGGACATGGAGACCGTCGGACGGCTGTCCCGCGCCGTGCTTGCGTGCTCGCACAAACCACGTCAGCTCGTATTGCTCGACTATCAAGCCGAGAACGACGAGCAGCGCCAGGCCTTCGAATCGACGGTCGGCGAGGTGGGCACGATGTTCGACGTCGACACGCTGCAGTCGCTGACGGAGCGAGGCGGCCAGTATCCGGCGATCTCCCCATACGTCGACGCCGAGGACGACAACCCGATGGCAGCGCTGCTGTACACCTCGGGCAGCACAGGAACCCCTAAGGCCGCGATCTGCACGGAACGCATGTGCGCGATGGCGTGGACATCGGCATCCTTGGCACCGGCGATCGGCCTCACCTACATGCCGATGAGTCATTTCTATGGCCGTGGATTCCTCTACACCACTTTGTCTGGCGGTGGCACCAACTACTTCGTCACCGAGAGCGACCTGTCCTCGCTGTTCGACGATCTGGCGCTGATTCGCCCGACGGCACTACCGCTGGTGCCACGAGTGTGCGAGATGATCGCTCACCGGTATCACGGTGAAGTGGTGGCACGTGTGGCCGCAGGCTGCGACCGCGCCGCCGCCGAAGACGAGGCCAAGACACTGGTCCGCGACCAGGTGTTGGGCGGCCGCTACCTGTGGGCCAGTTGCGCCAGTGCGCCCCTATCCCCCGCCATGCACACCCTGATGGAAGAACTGCTCGACGCCCCGTTGGTCATAAGCTACGGCGCCACGGAGATCGTCGGGGTCACCATCGATGGAGTGGTGTCCCGGCCACCGGTGATCGACTACAAACTCGTCGACGTTCCGGCTCTCGGGTACTTCGGCACCGATCAGCCGTACCCTCGCGGTGAACTGCTGGTCAAGACCGTCAATGCGATGGCAGGCTATTACAAGCGACCGGAACTCACCGCGGAGTCCTTCGACGCCGACGGGTATTACCGCACCGGCGACATCATGGCAGAGATCGCGCCGGATCGGCTCAAGTACGTCGATCGTGTCAACAATGTCCTCAAACTTGCGCAGGGCGAGTTCGTTGCGGTCTCACAGTTGGAGGCCACGTTCTGCTCCCATCCGCTGATCGAGCAGATTTTCGTATACGGCAACAGCTCTCAATCATTCGTGCTCGCAATCGTGGTACCCGACGCGACCGAGGCCGCGCGCCATCCGGCGGACATCTCCAGCCAGATCAGGGATGCACTCCACAGCGTCGGCCGCGAAACCGGGCTCAAGTCCTGGGAAGTCCCCCGCCATTTTCTTGTCGAGCATCAGCACTTCACCGCGCACAACGGATTGCTCACCGCGTCCAACAAGCTTGCTCGGCCGAAGCTGATCGCTCGCTACGGGGCGCGCTTGGAACAGCTCTATGCAGAAATCGCCGATGCTGCCGCGAGAAACCTCCGTGACCTCCACAGCGGAAAGACCGAACGTCCTGTCGTGGACACGATCGAGCGCGCTGTCCTGGTAGCCCTGGACCTCCCCGATACCGGCCAGCTCCGACACGCTCGTTTCGTCGATCTCGGCGGTGACTCGATGTCCGCGCTGTCCCTGGCGAACCTGCTCGAGGAAATCTTCGAAGTCGACGTGCCGGTCGCCGACATCATCGATCCAACAATCGAGCTCCACCACCTGGCGGCCAGGATCTCGGCCCGGATCGACACGAGATCGGCTGTGCCGAACGCGAAGTCGGTGCACGGCTCGGAGCACGCACGGATCAGCGCGGCGCAGTTGACACTCGATGCGTTCGCCGCAGGACCAGGACAGGCGCCCGGTGCCGGCGAGGTCGATGCGGTGACACGCCCACCGCGCACCGTTCTGCTAACTGGTGCGACAGGATTCCTCGGACGATTCCAGTGCGTGGAGTTGATGACCATGATGGCGAACGGCACCGGCGGAAAGGTGGTCTGCATCGTGCGCGGACGCTCGCACGATGACGCACGCGACCGCCTTCTTCGTGCTGTTGCGGCCGATTCCGCGTTCATGGAGAAATTCACTCGCTTGGCCGAGAACCACTTGGAGGTCTTGGCAGGCGATCTCGGATTGCCGCGATTCGGAATGCAGAATGGCGACTGGGACCGACTCTGTGACACCGTCGACGCCATCGTGCACGCAGGCGCGCTGGTCAATCACGCCTTGCCCTACCGTGCGCTGTTCGCGCCCAACGTCTTCGGAACCTCCGAAGTTCTCAGACTGGCGGTAACTGGCCGGCTCAAACCCGTCAGCTTCATATCCACCGTTGCCGCCGCGGTAACCCCGACGGGAAGTCTGGTCGACGAGAACTCCGATATCCGCCACGCAAGCCCCTATCGCGATCTCGACAACACCTACGCAAACGGTTATGGCGCAAGCAAGTGGGCCGCGGAGGTACTGTGCCGCGACGCACATCAGCGTTATGGGCTCCCCGTCAACGTCTTTCGCTGCAGCATGCTGCTTCCTCACCGCCTGTTCCCTGGCCACGTCAACAGTCAAGATGTACTGAGCCGACTACTGGCCAGTCTCATCGATACCGGACTGGCGCCCGGATCGTTCTACACCGGCGATTCTCAGCACGCGCATTTCGACGGACTTCCGGTCGATTTCGTTGCCCACGCGACGACTCACATCCACCCGGAGACACGCACCTTTCGCACCTTCAACGTGGTCAACCCGAACCCCGACAACGTCTCCATCGACACGTTCGTGACGTGGCTCGTGGAGGCCGGTTTCCCGATCCGCTACATCGACGATTACGACGAGTGGTTCTGCCGAACACACACAGCACTTCGCGCGCTACCCGACTCAGTCCGGCATCAGACTCTGTTCGATTTGCCCAGCGTCTTCGCACACCCCAGCCCAGCCATTCCCGGGTCTATGTTCCCGGCCGACATGTTCTGCGCCACAGTGCGCGACACCCTCGCGGCGGACGGCGCAATACCGACCGTAGAAGGGGTTCACATCGTGCGCCTCGCAGAGGCTCTGCGGCCGCGCTGATCACCAAGCGACGGGGATATTGGTGAACCCACCGGTCAGGCTACCGTCGCGCATCACCAGCTCCGAGATATCGCCGCCGAGGTGCAGGCTCGGCACACGATCGACGAGCGCCGTGATGACCTCCGTCAACTGCAACCGGGCCAGCGGTGCACCGACGCAGTAACGTGCGCCGTGACCGAACGTCAGATGTCCCGACGTATTACGAGCGATATCGAGGAGATCCGGGTCGTCGAAGACAGTCTGATCGTGATTGGCAGCACCGACGTCGAGAAGAAGAAGGTCCCCGGCAGAGATTGCGGCCGCGCCGATCTCGAAATCCTCCCGCGCGTAGCGTGGAATCTCACCACCGCCTGTTCGCGACGCCCGCAGAGTCTCCTCGACGGCGTTGCCGACGAGATTCGGCTGTCTCACCAGGAGCTCCCACTGATCCCGCCGCGTCAGTAACAACAGCGTGGCGAGACTGAGCTGAATCACGGTGGTCTCGTGGCCACCCAGCAGCAATGCCATCGACTGGGACGCGATCTCATGATCGGTGACCCCGTCGGTAGCACACAACCGAGAGATCACGTCATCTCCAGGTTCTCGGCGTTTTCGACCCACCAACTCTGTGCCGTACATGTAAAGCTGCCCTATACCCCACTGCGAACGGGCATTGTCGCGGGTATTGGTCGCTGCCGCGGTCCACATTCGGAAGTCATCCCGGTCGGCGTGCGGCACGCCGAGGAGCTCGCACAGCACCCGCATGGGCAACGGCAGTGCCATCGCTGCGTAGAAGTCCGCCGAAGATCCTTGGCCGAGCATCTCATCCAGCAGCTCGGCGATGTTCGCGCGCACCCCTACGACAAGTGCCCTCATCTGCTTCGGTGCGAAATGGCGCTGCATCAGTCGCCGCCCCCTCGCGTGGTCGGCATGCTCGGTGTCGAAGTTGCCGATCGGCCCACCGAAGAACGCTGATTCACCGGTGCGCGAGGCATTTTCAGGGTCACGGTGGGCCCGACCGACGCGCTCGTCATCGAAGAGCAAGCGCACCGCCTCGTAGCCGGTGACCAACCAGGCCGAATCACCCACCGCGGTCAGCACCCGGTGGATCGTGCCCCGCGCCTGTAATGCTCGATGCTCTGACGAGGGCGTGAACAGACCCTCCCGCGCAAACGGGAGTCGAGGTGGGTCAGCTGCTGGTGTCATGATTGTCCTAGCTCTTCGGCTACAGCATCTAGTTCGCCCGCACCACCCAGGATAAGCCCTGAAAGCCGGACATGATGCAGGAAAAATGTGGATTGCGCCGAACCGAATGACGCAAGAAGCGATATCTATTTGTCTTCAATGCCAGCACATCTGATCACCAGTAGACAGCCGCAAGAAAATCGCTCCGCCAACCATGACGAAGCCGCGCAGATGCCCACTGGATGGTGTGAGCGATTGACAATTACATCACTTGGCAAAGAACGGTAACACGTTCTAGTATGCATCTACCGGCGCTGCTGATCACATCCTTCGGGGGTGGGCAATGACCAGCATGATGCTGTCCTTGGGGGGATGGACAATTGGTGAGCTTCGATGTTCCTCATTCCGCAGCGGGTGATGATTACGAGTGGCAGCCTCGGCTGCGGATTCCGCGCAAACTATCGGCCATCGCTCCTCGTTTGGGTGACACGATCGGCCTGATGCTGGATCCGACGTTGTATCTCTTCGAGAAGTATCTGCAACACGGTCCGGTCTTCACGATGAAGACGCCATACCTGACATACACGGTCCTCGCAGGCATCGAAGCCGCAAACTTCATGAGCAGCAAGCAAGGACGCGAATGCCTCACCGTGGGGAACTCCTGGCGTTTTGTCGAGGAGGAATTCGGCGGCCACGATTCACTGGTCGCCGTCGACGGTGACCAGCACCGGCAATGGCGCACTCTGTTACAACGCGGTTACTCGCGCGAGGCCGTCAATGGTCGATACGACGACGCCGTCCAACTGATCGATGAGACCGTCGACAAGCATTGGCAATGTGGCGATCTGGTACCCATCCTTTCCGCCATGCAGAAGCTGTCCATCGCGCAGGTCGGGACCTTCGTGGGCGGCGTCCGACCGACCGATGACGAGGTCGACGACATAGCTCTGGTAACCAGAGAGATTCTCAAGATAGCGCCGGTACAGCACATGCCTCGGCTGATGCTTCACCTGCCGCGCTACACGAAGCCCAAGTCTCGGGTTACAGCGGTGGCCAGAACTGCCATCACCCGAGCGCACGACTCGGCTGGATACGGCACCGCGGACGGTTCCATACTGCTGCAGGACATCATGCAATCCCTGCTCGACAACCCCGGATCGACCAACGGCAGGAACACCCTCTTCCACTGCGTCCTACCGTATTTCGCCGGTGTCGAGACCACTTCTGCCACTGCGACGTATGCCTTGTATCTGATCCACAAGCACCCCGAGGTGCTCGCGCGAATACGCGCCGAGGTCGACGACCTGTTCCGTGGCCCTGTACTGACCCAAGACATATTGTTCAGCTCGACGCCTGTACTTCACGGAGCAGTGACAGAAGCGATGCGGTTGTATCCGATCGCATCGTTCTTGATCCGTGTCGCGGCGCGTGATTTCGACTTCGCCGGACACCGGATCAAGCGTGGTGAGCACGTGTTCATCGGCACGACCGTTCCCCACTTCTTGGCTGAATACTATTCGCGCCCTATGGTGTTCGATGTCGATCGCTACCGCGGTTCCGCGGTGCCGCACCGAATGCCGGGAGCCTACTCACCTTTCGGACGTGGCCCCCACATGTGTATAGGTAAGGGACTCGCCGAGACCTTGATGCAGTTGACCCTCGCTCGGATCATCCATCGGCGAGAGTTAGAGCTGACATCACCGTCTTTCCGCTTGTCGAATCGTATGTCCTCGAGTTCGCCATCCGGTCGATTTGCCCTCAAGGTCAATGGTGTTCGCCAATGACCTCAGAATCCAGGCGGAAAACCCTCGGCTGCCGGCCCGATTTACGCTCGATATCGGCGTGGAAGGGCGAAATCTTCACCACGGCGTCCCAAATGCACTGGCGATCTTCGCCAGTCATGAGCACCGCACGGCATTCGGTCTCGGCACCCGTGATGTTCACTCGGCACTCTGGCCGAGCCAACAACCAGGCAGACCACAGCGGATGTGTCGGTCGCGACCAGTTCGTGCCGACGATGTATCGCAAACCGTCTATCTCGTGGTACTGCAGGGGAATCACGGTCTGCTCGCCACGCGCGTTCCGAACCAACAGCGTCAATGCCGGAATCCGGGATACGCCCGTCACTGTCCAGCGTCCCGCTGTGAGCTTGAATAGCACGCGGTCGAGCGCTACCGACGAACGACGGATCGGAGCAGCCAGATCGTGGTGGCCGACCGCGAGCACCATGCGGCGAACCACTCCGACGAGTCCGCCACGTGCCGGAGACGAGTCGGGCGACGAGACCATGCTTCCTCCAGACGTTCTCAACTACACATCATCCGCGATGACACTAACGCGTGGTGCGCAGGCATGCCGTCCCGGTCGAGCAGAGAAGAGACATCCATGGAGCAGCTGACCGGATACGACGCCAGTTTTCTCTACCTGGAAACACCGACACATTTCCATCAGGGTTGCGGTGTCATCATTCTCGACACATCGACCGTGCCCGGCGGCTACACCTTTGAAAGGCTCCGGACATGGCTCTCAGAGCGCATCCAGGAAATACCTACATACACCGAGAAGGCCTTCGACCCTTGGTACAACCTCGGTCATCCGTTCTGGATGAAGGATCGCTCGTTCGACCTCGACCATCACCTCCATCGTGTCAGTATCGCTGCACCCGGGACACAACGTGAACTGGCAGCCGAGTGTTCAAGAATCGCTTCAATCCCCCTCGATCAACACCGCCCGCTTTGGACCATCACAGTGCTCGAGGGTCTTGCCGACGGCAACGTCGCGGTTCTGATCAAGCGCCACAACGCCAGCCTCGACGGTGTCAGAGGTAACTCGCAGCTCGGTCAATTGTGCGGTACTGCGGCCAACCAGTACTCGGTTGTCCGCGACGCCGGAGACGCTGAACCGCTGCGGGTAGCAGTCGACGGTCTGAAGACATTCGTGGGCAAACCGGTGAAGCTGGCTCGGATGCTCTACGAGCTGATACACGCTCGTCGTCATCGGGAGACTCCGGTCCTGCCACCGGGGGTTCCCAGCCCGATGTCGGCGCCGCGGACCTCCTTCAACACCACCCTCACCCCGAACCGGAATCTGGCATGGGTCAGTCTGCCGCTGGCGGACGTCGTCGACGCCAAACGCCTTCTGGGCGTGAAGCTCAACGATGTGATGCTGGCGCTTACTGCCGATGTGGTGCGGCACTACCTGCTGCAGCGTGGCGAATTGCCCGAAGTCCCATTGCAGGCGTTCGTTCCCGCATCGGTCCACGACAAGCCTGGACAGCATGGCAGGAACCGCACCACGGGACTGTTGACCAGTTTGCAGACCCTGACTGTCGATCCGGTGCGCCGGGCGCACGAGATAGCGTCCATCACCGATGCCGCCAAAAGACATGCCGAAGCTCTTGGCCCCGGACGTATTCATGACAGGTTCGACTTCAGTGCCCGCTACTGGGGCCTTCTGTTCAGCGCGTACTCCCGCCTGAGGATGGCAGACCGGCACAGTGTGATGCAGAATCTTGTGTTGTCCAACATCGGTGGCCGTCATACGGACCTGTACTTCGCCGGTGCCCGGATAACTGCTTTCTATCCTTTCGGCGCGCCGTTCGATGGAGGCGCGCTCTTTGTCACCATCGCCTCGCACGAGGATCAGCTCAATGTCGGTCTTATCGCGTGCCCGGAAATCCTGCCCGACTTGGCCGATCTTGCAGCCGGCTTTCCGCGCGCGCTGGCCGAGCTCAAGAGGGCGCTCGAGACCGCTCCGTGCGACTAGAGCCGGTCTCTGCTCCCCGATACGTCCACCGAAGGAGGTCGATCATCTCCGACCGTTACCGCGCCGCTACCGCCGCGACCATTGAGGCGCTCATCGAACTGAACCGCAGCAAACGCCCTAACATCCTGGTTTCGGGATTGGCCATAACGGTAGAGAGCGCGCAGGTCGGTTACCTGATGAGTGAAATATGCCCGGGTGAAGTCGATTATGTCACCTACTATTCGAATTCTCTTGAGGAGGCCTTCTCCGGCGCACTCCGACTAGCTCGACACACCAGCAAGCTCGGGACGACCGAGGATGCACACAGTTGGGTCCTGGTGTACGACCCGACGTCACGACTGCAAAGGTATTTCGATCCGCTCGCTGAAACCGGGGACATCGGGCTCGTCCGCCATGTTCGGTTCGCCAGGTCGGCCGAAGAAGTCGCGGACGCGTTCGGCAGTCGCCGCTGGAGTGCGTTCGCGATTCTTGATCCGGATGAATCCGCCGCGGTGCTGCTCGAAGAGGCCCACCTCCGCAACATGCTTTGTGTGATCGCCGAGAGTCGGTCGCTGCCCGAGCGAGGGACTTTGGCACAGAGGGTCGCCGGCGGCGACATCTACGTCTTCGGGGAGAACCTGGTCGACTTCCAGGTGCCGTTCGGTTGCCTCTCGATGTCGCCGGCAGCCTACGCGGTGTGGAATAACCCATTGGATGCCATGGCGCAGACATCGACGTTCGCTGCGAGTGCGACCGCTTTGTCTCTGGTGCTGAACACCTTACGAACCTGCGGATACGTCACGAGTGAGCATGAGTCAGTGCTGGGTGATATCGAGTCCTCACGGCGGTTGCGCAACGACTACTTTCACCGTCATTCGAATCCCTCTGCAGCCGATCTGATGGAGGCCTTCGGGTTGGACTTCGATTTCGATGCGGCCGAGGGCGCCCAGATCACCCTGCGCGACGGCACCACGCTGCTGGACTGCGCCCTGGGAAATGGCGCCAATCTTCGAGGCCACAACCCTCCGGACTTCGCCGACGCCATCTCGCGGCACGACGAAGCTATCGACTACAACCACAAGCTGGCTGAACTGCTGTCCGTATTGAGCGGTTTCGAGGTTACCGTGCCCGCGGTGAGCGGTGCCACCAGTGTCGAGAATGCGTTGTTTCTCGCCAGAATGGCACGCCCGACCAAACCGCGGATCGTCACGTTCAACGGCAACTTCTCGGGCAAGACGATTCCCACACTGAATGTGAGTCGGCACGGTCCGCAGCGTTCAGCCAGCATCAAAGACGCTTTCGCGCCCTACTATCCGGACGTCATCTTCGTTAATCCGTTCGCGCGGGGTGCGGCGGATGACCTGATCGCGGCCCTGTCTGGTGGCGACGTCGGCCTGGTCTGGTGCGAGTTGGTCCAGGGTATGTCCTGCCGCGCGATTCCCGATGAGCTCCTACAGATCATCGCCTCGCTGAAGCATGACATGGGATACCTGATCGGTATCGACGAAGTCTTGACCGGAGTATGGCGCAGTGCTGACACCTTCCTGTTGGCACAATCGTGGCTACCCGATGTGGTGGACATAGCTTCCATCGCCAAGCCCCTCTCCGACATGATGGTCCCGGTAGCGGCGACTCTGACGACCACCGAGGTGATCTGGAGCTGCCGCCAGACGAATGACGCAGCGGTCGATCAGTTACTCAAGCGATACCGGAACAATCTGTGTGCGCACGTAGCCTGGCATGCATTGCAGAGTGTCAACACCGAAGCTGCGCGAGAACATCGGCGACTCGCCGAAGGACAGCTGCGCGAAGGGCTGGTCCGACTCGCCGATCGCTCTCCCTTGTACGAATCGGTACAAGGACACGGCATGCACGTTCGGTTGATTGCCAACTCGAGGCTCTTCCCCTTCCGAGAGAACAGTCTGATGGGGGAACTTCTCGGACAGGCTTTCGAGGACCTGATCCTTCGTCGGTGCCGAGTCATCCTGGGCCGCGGACGATTCTTCCCGCCGCTGTTTCCCCCACCGGATACCATTGCGCAGGCCGTCTCCCGCCTGGAATACGGGCTTGAGGGAGTAACGGCTTTCACCGTCTACGTCAACCTGCTCCGGAACGTCGCCGGTTTAGCGTCGTTCGCGGTACGGCGGTGGGTTCGGCGGCTGCGCCCACAATCCGATGGTGGTCAGACGATAGACGGACGTGATCGATGCTCCGGCGAGTTCCCTCATGGTCACTCGCCGAGATGATCGTCACGGCTGTCCCACCACCACTCGGCTGTGGAGGTCTCGGTCACGCCGGCGACGGCATTGATGGCGTCGAAGAGATCCTCGGCGGCACGATCGTCCAGTGCGATCGACGGCGCAGGGCTGAACCCGTCCACCTTCGCGTAGGACATCCCCACCGGCAGCGCACCGCGCGCCAGCATGTCGCACAGCCAGTCGGCCGACCGTTGCGGCGTGCTGAATCCGTCGACTCCGGTGAGCAGCGGAAAGAGCTTCCGCACCACCCATCTGGAGATTCGCGGCATGTTGCGGGCGATTTCTGTGCCGGCCATGATCCCAGGATCGTAGGAAAGGATCGCAGTACGTTCCGGCATACGAGCGGTGTACGCCCGGCACAACCGAACCGTCGCACGCTTGCTGACCGCGTAGGCCTGTGGCCCCGGCAACGCCCCTGCCTCGAACATGGTTTCGGCAGAAGGTTCCACTGTGGCAGGCAGTCCGGTCCACCAACGCCGGCGACTGTTCGCACCCGATCCGACGAAGACCAGATTCAGCGCGGTGTGCTGACCGACATGAGGAGACAACAGCGCCACCAGGAGGTGCGGACCGATGAGGTTCGTCACGAGCGTGGCATCGAGTCCTTCTGCGGTTCGACCGGAGACGGCCCCAGGATGGACCGCGGCGTTGAGCACCACGGCGCCCAGCGGCGCGATCTCCTCGGAACGCAACCAACTGCACAACCGAGTGGCGGCGGTCCTGACACCGCTCAAGGTGGCGAAATCACAAACCAGATAGCGGGCCTTTTCATCACCAAGGCGGGCCCGCAGATCCTCTCGGCGTGTTTCGTTGCGGCACAGAAAGATCGGTTGGAAGCGAGAGTCGCATGTGATGCGTTCGGCCATCGCCAATCCCAAACCCGATGTCGGCCCCGTCAGAACGAGGCTCCGCCGGCAAACGTTGTTGTGCACCTCAGCAGAGTACGACTCCACATCGACCAGCGGGAGAACAGATGAACAATGGTGTCCATGAGCACGTCGATGTCGTAGTCATCGGCGCAGGAATCGCCGGGATCAGCGCCGCCTGGCATATCCGAAGGCACTGTCCTGATCTCAGTGTCGCAGTCCTGGAGGGCCGTTCGGAGCTGGGTGGCACGTGGAGCCTGTTTCGCTACCCCGGAGTGCGCTGCGATTCCGATATGTACACCCTGGGATTCACGTTCGCGCCATGGACCGAGCAGGATGCCATCGTGGGCGGCGATGTCATCCTGGCGTACCTGAAACGAGTCGTCGACCAGGAAAAACTGACTCCATTCATCCGACTGGGACATCAGGTACACGCCGCGCGCTGGTCGAGTCGACAGAAGCGATGGTCGATTCAGGTCACCGGCTCCAGCGGGAATCGGGAGATGACATGCTCATTTCTGTTGGCGTGCACGGGTTACTACCGATACGACGGGGGCTACCTTCCCGACTTCCCAGGTATCGACGACTTCGAAGGCGTAGTCGTACACCCTCAACAGTGGCCGCAGGAACTGTCGGTCGAAGACCGACGCGTGGCGGTGATCGGCAGCGGCGCAACAGCGATGACGCTGGCTCCGACCTTGGCAACCAAAGCAGCCCACGTCACCATGGTGCAACGGTCGCCGACTTACGTAGTCAGTCGTCCCCGTCGCGATCGGGTCGCAAATCTGCTGCTGCGTAATCTTCCACGCCCCGCCGCGTACTCCCTCATCCGAGCCAAGAACATATCCATGATGATGCTCTCGCTGTACATGGCCAGGAAGGTTCCGGCACGTATGGGCGAGGCCATCATCGATCGAGCAAAGCGAGAACTCCCGGCCGGCTATGACGCCGAGACGCACTTCCGACCCAGGTACAAAATCTGGGACAACCGGCTCTGCCTGATCCTGGACGGGGATCTGTTCACATCAATCCGGCGGGGCGAGCTTTCGATGGCAACCGGGCAGGTGGAGCGCTTCGACAAAGACGGACTGATGCTTGGTAACGGCGAACATGTGCCCGCCGATGTCGTGGTGATGGCGACCGGATTCCACATGCGATTGTTCGGCGGCATAGATCTATACGTCGACGATGAGCAGATCAATCTTGCCGATACGGTGTGTTACAAGGGAATGATGCTGCATGGCGTGCCGAATTTCGCCTTCACAGTCGGCTATCAGGCCGCTACTTACACACTGAAGGCCGATATCGTCTCGCGGTACGTCAGCCGGCTGCTCAACTACATGAGGGATCACCATATACACTGCGTCACACCGAATCTCGATGACGAGTCCGTACATCTGGTACCGTTCACCGAATACCGACCGGGATATGTCGAGCGCGTGCTCGACTCTCTTCCGCGCCAGGGTTCCAAGCCCCCGTGGCGATTGAGCATGAATTACTATCGTGATTCGTGGATGTCGCGGGTCCAGCCCATCGCTGACGATCACTTGACGATGTCATGACCGACGGATTCCAGTACCCGGCTATACGCAGATCTAGGCCGGTGACCTGATGGTAGACAACTTCGCGGTTTGTTCTCCATGGCCGGTTCGCACGCTCAACCGGATCGGCCGTCCGTTGGCCGCCGGGGGCCTGGCACCCACACTCCAATCTGGAAGTCTGCGATCAGCGGCGGGCACGTCGGCGGGGATGGATTGGGTCGCCGACTCTTACTTGGACGAGGCGCTGGATGTCCTGACCGAATCCTTGGTAGCGGAAGCCGAACTCAGTTATCTCGGCCGAATAATGGTGCAGAAACGGCTCGTACGCATGCTGACAACTCGATTGCGCATGCGGCGCCTGCTTCGGAGCCGCCCCGAAATCGCAGAGCGGACGATTGCCCCACCTGTGGTCATCGTCGGATTGCAACGCTCGGGAACGACGTTGCTGCACCGGTTGTTGGCCGCCGACCCTGCGACACGGTCGATGGCGTCGTGGGAAGGCGCGCGACCGCTACCCGACGATGAGCAAGCTGCTCACGCTCCGGATTCTCGACGGGCAGTGGCCGCCAGGGAGGAACGCGCGCTGCGCTATCTGCAACCACAGTTCTACGCGATTCACTCACTGGAATCGACTGCTCCAGAAGAAGACGTCCTACTCCTCGACTACTCCTTACACAGTCAGATGGCAGAGGTCATGTTCCATGTACCTTCATATGCGCGGTGGCTCTTGCAGCAGGACATGCGGCCGGCCTATGAACTGCACCGTGTGATGCTGCAGATTTTGGACTGGCAGCACTGTCGCGAGCGCTGGGTGCTCAAGTCGCCGGCGCACCTGGAACATCTTGATGCCCTGTTGGAGGCCTTGCCCGGCGCGGTCGTGGTGTGGACTCACCGTGATCCCGCCCAGACGACGGCGTCCTCTTCCAGCATGCTTGCCCACTATCAGTCGCTGTTCAGCGACCGGGTCGACCACCGTCGATTGGCCCGTCACTGGTTGGACAAGAACTCGACGATGATCGATCGCGCGATGCAGTTCCGGCGCACCAGCAAAGGTATTTTCGTGGATGTCCACTATCACGAACTCATGGCCGATCCGATGAGTGTGATCGGGCGCATCTACGCGGCCCAGGGCCGCCCACTCAGCGACGCGGCGGCGGCCACCATGACGGATACGCTCGCGGCGAGTCCCCAGAACCTTCATGGCGAACACCGCTACAGCCTGCGTCAATTCGGCTTGAACGTTGCCGATGTCGACGACTGCTACAGCGGTTACATCGAGCATTTCTCCATAGATCGAGAACGGGGTGGCGTGCGTGAACTCTGAAGACTTCGACAGTCGACCTTTCACCGAAGCGATTGCCGAGGCAGAGCGGCTGGTGGCCGCGGCGCCACACATCGAATCCGAAGCCGATCTCTTGGAGGGACTGCAGTATCTGGCGGGGGGGATATCGGCGTCGCTACATCTGGTGTTCAACTTCAGCGAAGATCACCCGATGTTGCTCAGCGGTACTGGGCCGTTCACCAAGATGGGCCTCGACAATCCCGATTTCCTCTACTTCGCCGCGCAGATCGATGGCCGCAACACCTATGTCATCAGCGGCAGACGCGGGACGACGGTCGACCTGAACTTTCAATTGCTCAACAGTTCCTACACCGACCGTTCCTTACCGGACCAGCTGAATGCGTTCGATGATCGCGACCTGGACCTCGGTGCAGACGGGACCTACCGGATAAGCCTCGGCGCAAAGCCCGCCCGCGGTTGTACCAAGCACATCCCCATGAAGCCCGGGCCCGCACAACTGATCGTCCGGGAGGCCTACAACGATTGGTCCGAGCAGCGCGGCAGTGTGGCGCTCACTCGGTGGGACACCGCAGGCGAGGGCGCCGCGCCGTTGGACCGTAGGTTTATCAGGGACCGATACGCGGGGGCGGGGATACACCTTGTCAACCGAATCAAAACCTGGTTGCAGTTCCCGCAGTGGTTCTATCAAAACAATCCGGCGAACACGTTCGAGCCCCCACGGATCACGCCGGGGGGCTTGGCATCCCAGTTCTCGTCCGTCGGGTTCTTCGAGTTGGAACCGCACCAGGCGCTGATCATCACCATTCCCCGATCACCTGCCCCCTACCAGGGATTCCAACTAGGCAGCATGTGGTACGTCTCGCTCGATTACATCAACCACCAGACTTCGCTGAACGCCCATCAGTCCCAGGTCGACCCCGACGGGAACATCCGACTGGTGATCAGTGAGAACAACCCCGGAATCGCGAACTGGATAGACACAGTCGGGCACCGCCGCGGCTTCATGAAGTTCCGCTGGCAACGCACCGAATACACGATCGGGGTCGACCAGGGACCACGGGCCGAGGTCGTCGAACTTGAGCAGATACCCCGCGTCCTGCCCCATTTCTCCGAGAACGCCGTCACCGATGATCAATGGAAGTCACGCGTCGCCGCGCGGCAGATCGCCGTGGCCAACCGAATGCTCGGCTGAGTGCCTCGCTATCCGGAGAGGTTGAAATTGCCGGACGCGCCGTACACGGCGAGCGAGATGAACAGGGTGATGGTGACGACCACGATCAGTGAGGTCCGCACGGCCTGGCCGACGGCGATGCCCACGCCGACCGGGCCGCCGGAGGCGTTGTACCCGTAGTAGGTGTGCACCAGCATGACCGCGATCGACATGACGATCGCCTGCAGGAAGGACCACAGCAGGTCGCTCGGTATCAGGAACGTGTTGAAGTAGTGGTCGTACAGACCGGCGCTCTGGCCGTTGATGAAGACGGTGGTGAAGCGGGCCGCGAAGAAGGCTGCCAGGACCGAGAGCGAGTACAGCGGCACGATGGCGATCAGCCCGGCGATGATCCTGGTCGACACCAGATACGAGACCGCGTGCACGGCCATCGCTTCCACGGCGTCGATCTCCTCGGCCACTCGCATGGCACCCAACTGCGCAGTCGTGCCCGCACCGATGGTGGCCGCCAGCGCGATGCCCGCGATCACGGGGGCGACGATGCGCACGTTGAGGAACGCCGAGAGGAACCCGGTCAGCGCCTCGATACCGATATTGCCCAGCGAGGAGTAGCCCTGCACGGCGATGACGCCACCGGAGGCCAACGTGAGGAATGCCGCGACGCCGACGGTGCCGCCGATCATGACCAATGCGCCCGCGCCCATGGTCATCTCGGCGACCAGCCGGATGGTCTCCTTGCGATAGCGGGTGATGGCGTTGGGGATGTAACGCATCGACTCGCCGTAGAACAGTGCCTGCTCGCCGATGTTGTCCACCGCGCGGGGCACGCCACGGAAGAACCTGCGCAGTCGAAGTGTGGCGTCGTAACTCATGCGGTCAGCGCTCCAGAACTCGGACGCCGACGGCGGTCAGGATGACATTGACGACGAACAGACAGATGAAGGCGTAGACCACGGTCTCGTTGACCGCGATCCCCACGCCCTTGGGCCCGCCCTGCACCGTCAGACCGCGGTAGCACCCGACCAGGCCGGCGAGCAGACCGAACAGCAGCGCCTTGAACATGGCGAGCACCAGCTCGCCCAGTCCGGTCAGGATGGTCAACCCGTTGATGAACGCACCCGGGTTGACACCCTGAAGGAACACCGAGAACACGTAGCCGCCCGACAGACCGATCGCGCACACCAGCCCGTTGAGCAGCACCGCGACGAATGTCGATGCCAGCACACGCGGCACCACCAGACGCTGGATCGGATCGATGCCGAGCACCCGCATCGCATCGATCTCCTCGCGGATGGTGCGTGCACCCAGATCGGCACAGATCGCCGTCGCACCGGCTCCGGCGACCACCAGCACGGTCACCACCGGCCCCAGCTGGGTGATGGTGCCGAACGCGGTGCCGGCTCCGGAGAGGTCGGCGGCACCGATCTCGCGGAGCAGGATGTTGAGAGTGAAGGCGACCAGCACGGTGAACGGGATCGACACCAGCAGCGTGGGCACCAGCGAGACCCGCGCGATCATCCAGGTCTGGTCGAGGAATTCGCGGAACTGGAACGGCCGCTGGAACATCTTGACGAACGTGTCGATGGTCATCTCGACGAACCCACCCACGGCTCGCGCCGGAGCCGAAAGCTGTTCGATCAACCTCGACTCCATTCTCGAGTGGGGCTGCCGTCCCGTCGTGGCGAAGAACCCGACAATAGCGGGAATCTGTTCGCTCCGGCGGGCTTTCCACCCCTGGTGTGCACGTCGTTCATAGTGAGCGGGCTCATAGTAACTAGAACACGTTCACAGTGTCAAAGAACCGAAAAGTTCTTGGAAAACTCCCATTTTTCCTGGTCAGAGCCAGTGTGACGGATGTCATTCTAGAACAGGTTCTAGTAGGCCCGAACCGCTGGAAATGACGTTCTCGCAGATCAAGAGCCCATGAGCTCGGTGGCGGAGAAGCCGATATTCGGATCCCTTTTAGCAAAGAAGTCACCGAGCGTGGCGCTCAACGCCGCGGGGTCCCAGGCGTCACCGACGGCATCGAACCGCTGCGCGGCCACCGGGGCCGCGACCAAGGTGACCGTGGGCCCGTACACGATGAACAGCTGCCCGTTGACATCCTCGGACGCGGGCGAGGACAGGTAGGTCACGAGCGTGACGACATGCTCCGGTGAGAGGGCATCGACCTGTCCGTCGACCAGCTCGGGTGCATCACCGAACACGCCAGCGGTCATGGCGGTGCGGGCACGGGGCGCGATGGCATTGGCCCGCACCCCGTACCTGCTCAGCCCGCGCGCCGCCGACAGGGTCAAGGCCGTGATACCGGCCTTGGCCGCACCGTAATTGGCCTGGCCCACCGGTCCGGCGATCCCGGCTTCCGAAGAGGTGTTGACGATGCGCCCGTAGACCCGCCCTTCGGCGGAGTCCTTGGCCTTCGCCTTCCAGTACGCCGCGGCATTGCGGGTCAGCAGGAAGTGCCCGCGCAGATGCACGGCGATCACCGCGTCCCAGTCCTCGTCGGACATGTTGAACAGCATCTTGTCCCGGGTGATGCCCGCGTTGTTGACCACGATGCCCAGTCCCCCGAGCCGGTCGGCGGTCTCGACGAGCTCGTCGGCCGTGCTGCGCGCACTGATATCACCGGCGACGGCGACACCCTTGGACCCGACGGCCTCGATCTCGGCCAGCACATCGGAGGAGTCCAGCGCGCCGGCCATGTCGTTGACCACGACCGTCGCACCGGCGCGCGCCAGGCCTATCGCCTCGGCACGACCGAGGCCGGCGGCCGCGCCGGTCACGACGGCAACCTTTCCGGACAGGTCGATCGGGTTGTCGTTCATCGCTGCTTCAGGGGACACGGTTATGAATACCTCTAGTCTCTACGGATCAGGGCCGCCCGAGGGCATTCGGCCACGGATTGTTCGGCCAGATCCTCCTGGCCGGCGGGTACCGGGTCGGCTTTCACCACGGCATAGTCCTCGTCATCGAGATCGAACAGGTCGGGCGCTATCCCGACACACACCGCATTACCTTCGCAGCGGTCACGGTCGACTTCTACGTGCATGTGAACCTCCTCGCGCTCCGGGCACGGGCTGTGTGCCCCTGTGCAGGCTAACGGTACCGCCCTGGACCGCAAGACTAGAACGTGTTACAACGAGCATATCGGCGGGCAATCGGTTTCGGCCGGTCGCCCCGCAACCTCAGACAGACAGGAAGCCGTCATGCGGATCGGTTACACCGCCGAGCAGGAGGAGTTGCGTCGCGAACTGCGCTCGTACTTCACCAAACTGATGACCCCCGAGCGGGCCGAGGCGCTGGCGGCCAGCGATGGCGAGATGGGCCGCGGGAACGTGTACCGCGAAACCGTCGAGCAGATGGGCAAGGACGGCTGGCTCACCTTGTCCTGGCCGACCGAGTACGGCGGCCAGGCCCGCCCGCCGATGGACGGGTTGATCTTCAACGACGAAGCCGCCATCGCGAACGTGCCGGTGCCCTTCCTGACCATCAACAGCGTGGCGC
Organism: Mycobacterium sp. VKM Ac-1816D; assembly: GCF_000416385.1. NCBI lineage: Bacteria > Bacillati > Actinomycetota > Actinomycetes > Mycobacteriales > Mycobacteriaceae > Mycobacterium > Mycobacterium sp. VKM Ac-1816D. The sequence continues at coordinate 11,113 of NZ_AOHQ01000136.1, read as the reverse complement.
CGACGATCATGCATTTCGGCACCGAGGAACAGAAGAAGTTCTTCCTGCCGAAGATCGCAGCGGGCAAATTGCACTTCTCCATCGGCTATTCCGAGCCGGGTGCCGGCACCGACCTCGCCTCGCTGCGCACCACGGCGGTCCACGACGGTGACGACTACGTGATCAACGGCCAGAAGATGTGGACCTCGCTGATCGCCTATGCCGACTACGTCTGGTTGGCGGTGCGCACCAATCCCGAGGCCAAGAAGCACCGCGGCATCTCGATGCTGATCGTGCCGACCACCGCCGAGGGCTTCTCCTGGACGCCCGTGCACACGGTGTCCGGTGTGGATACCAGCGCGACCTACTACCAGGACGTGCGGGTTCCCAAGTCCGCCCTCGTCGGCGAGGAGAACGCCGGCTGGAAACTGGTCACCAACCAGCTCAACCACGAGCGTGTCGCACTGGTCTCGGCGCAGCCGATCTTCGTGGCGCTCAACGGTGTCCGTGAGTGGGCACAGAACACCAAGGACGTCCACGGCAAGCGACTGATCGACGCCGAATGGGTGCAGTTGAACCTGGCCCGGGTACACGCCAAGGCCGAGGTGCTCAAGCTGATCAACTGGGAGCTGGCCTCGGCCACCGACGCGGCGCCGTCACCGGCCGACGCATCGGCGGCAAAGGTGTACGGCACCGAACTGGCCACCGAGGCCTACCGCCTGTTGATGGAGGTGCTGGGCACCTCGGCCACGCTGCGTTCCGGGTCACCGGGAGCCTTGCTGCGCGGCCGGATCGAGCGCATGCACCGCTCGTGCCTGATCCTCACCTTCGGCGGCGGCACCAACGAGATCCAGCGTGACATCATCGGCATGGTCGCACTCGGCCTGCCCCGAGTGAACCGATAGGAACGACAATGGATTTCACCCCAAGCGAGGCCTCGGTGGACCTGGGCGGGCTGGTCCGCACCATCACCGAGTCGGTGGTCACCAATGACCACCAGCGGATGCTCGACGGGCTCGACGAACGTTTCGACCGTGCCCTGTGGAGCAAACTGATCGAAGCCGACATCCTGTCCACCGCGGCACCGGAATCACTGGGCGGTGGCGGATTCGGCGTGCTTGAGCAGTCGGCGGTGCTGACGGCGCTGGGCAGGCAATTGGCCGCCGTGCCCTACCTGGAGTCGGCGGTGCTGGGCGCTGGTGCGCTGGCTAAATTCGGATCCGCCGCCCTGCAAGAGCAATGGGCGACTCCGGCGATCAATGGCACGTCGATCCTCACCGTCGCACTCGACGGTGAGATGGGCCAGGGCCCGGTGCAGGCCCAACCCACCGACGGCGGGTACCAGCTGACCGGATCGCGCACCCAAGTCGCCTACGGTCCGGTGGCCGACGCCTTCCTGCTGCCCGCCGACACCGACAACGGCCTCCAGGTCTTCCTGGTCACCGGCGACGACCCCGGCGTCACGGTCGCCACGCTGGACACCACCGGCCATGGCACCGTCGGCCATCTGGAGCTGAGCGCGACGCCGGTCGATCCGAGCCGTCTGGTCGGCGGCGCGGAGGTGCTGGAGTGGCTGACCGTGCACCACGCACTGGGGCGCAGCGCCTTTCAGCTCGGCGTGCTGGAACGTGCTCTCGAACTGACCGCCATCTATGCCCGCGAACGCGAACAGTTCGACCGTCCGATCGGTAGCTTCCAGGCGGTCTCGGCCCGCCTGGCCGACGGGTACATCGATGTCAAGGCGTTGCGTTCCACGCTGACACAGGCCGCGTGGCGATTGTCCGAGGACCATCCCGCGACGATCGATGTCGCCAGCGCCGCGTTCTGGGCCGCCGATGCCGGGCACCGTGTCGTCCACACCGCGGTGCACGTGCACGGCGGTGTGGGCATCGATCTCGACCACCCGATCCACCGGTACTTCCTGGCCGCCAAGCAGACCGAGTTCGCGGTCGGCAGCGCGACCGGCCAGTTGTTGCGTATCGGTCGCGAGCTGGCCGATACCCCCGTCTGAGGACGTGGACAACCCGACCGGCCCGACCGTGGGCGAGCTGCTCGCGCCGTTGGTCGAGGTCACCGACCGCGGCGTGCACGACGAGGAGTCGTTCACGCCGTGGCGCGACCACATCACCGCGGGCGCGGCATTGGCCGCCGCCCTGCGGGCCCGCCTGGATCCGGCGCGACCGCCCCATATCGGGGTGCTGTTGGGCAACACCAGGTTCTTCTCCTCGGTTCTGGTCGCCGCGGCATTGTCCGGCCTGGTTCCGGTCGGGCTCAACCCCACCCGGCGCGGCGCGGCGCTCGCGGCCGACGCCGAACGTGCGGACTGCCAGTTCGTGCTGGCCGATTCCGGCGCAGACGTACCCGCGGGCGTGGTCGCCGTCGACGTCGAATCCGACTCCTGGGCACGCGAACTGGCCGCACACTCCGGTACGCCGGTGACGTTCGCGCAGCTGTCCGGTGACGATCTGTTCATGCTGATCTTCACCTCGGGTACCAGCGGTGAGCCCAAGGCGGTGCAGGTGACCAACGACAAGGTCGCCTTCCCCGGCCGGATGCTGGCCGAGCGGTTCGGGCTCGGGCCCACCGATACGTGTTACCTGTCCATGCCGTTGTTCCACTCCAATGCCGTCATGGCCGGCTGGGCGGTGGGGGTCGCGGCAGGGGCGTCGATCGCCCTGCGCCGCAAATTCTCGGCCTCGCGCTTCATCCCTGATGCGCGGCGTTTCGGAGCCACCTATGCCAACTATGTCGGCAAACCCCTGTCCTACATCCTGGCCACCCCCGAACAACCCGATGATGCCGATAATCCACTGAAGTTCTTGTACGGCAACGAGGGCGCCCCCCGCGACCTGCCGCGCTTCGCCGAGCGATTCGGCGTGCACGTGGTCGACGGTTTCGGTTCCACCGAGGGTGGTGTGGCCATCGCCCGCACCCCCGATACCCCGGACGGATCGCTCGGTCCGCTGACCGATGAGGTCGCCATCGTCGATATCGAGACCGGTGTGCCCTGCCCGCCCGGGGTGGTCGGCGAGATCGTGAACCCGAGGGGGCCGGGTTGGTTCCGCGGCTACTACAACTCCCCCGATGCCGAGGCCGAGCGGATGTCCGGCGGTATCTATCACTCCGGTGATCTGGCCTACCGGGACGATGACGGGTACGTGTATTTCGCCGGACGACTCGGTGACTGGATGCGGGTCGACGGTGAGAATCTGGGCACCGCCCCGATCGAACGGATCCTGCTGCGTCATCTCGATATCACCGAGGTGGCGGTCTACCCGATTCCCGACCCCGCGGTCGGTGACCGGGTGATGGCCGCGATCGTGCTCGCCGAGGGCGCGGTTTTCGACCCCGAGGCCTTCCGGGCATTCCTGGCCGATCAACCCGACCTGGGGCCCAAGCAGTGGCCGTCGTTCGTGCGAGTGGCCACCGAACTGCCCCGCACCGAAACCTTCAAGGTGCTCAAACGGGAGTTGTCCGCCCAGGCGCTGGATTGCCCTGATCCCGTCTACCCCTGCCGCCGGGGCTGATCCTCAATCCCCCCGTGGACCGACTCGCAGCCGCGCTGCGGTGGGGATATGTGGGCTACGCTTCCGGTCGGAGAGCATGGCCGACGTATGCCATGAACCCGAGACCTCATGACGGAGGGTTTGATGAGGACGTCTGCGCTCACCGGCGTCGCGGCACTGGCCACCGCGCTCGGCGTGCTCCTGTCCGGCTGCGGCTCGACCAAGGCCGTCGACGGCACCCCGGTCGCGGCACCGTCGACATCGGGTCGCACCTCCGCACCCCCACCGGCGCAACCCGACGAGGGCACCCCCGGCTCGTACGAGACGATCGCCAGCTATATCAGCCAGAACGGTATCCAGGAGACACCGGTGAAGGCCGGCGATCCGGGGGCTCCCACCATCGACCTGCCCTACCCACGGGGGTGGGAGGACGCCGGCCCCGAGACACCGGACTGGGCCTACGGCGCGACGGTGTACCGCGGCCCGGAGGCCGCCGAGTACACCCCGAGCATCGTGGCGTTGATCTCCAAGCTCAGTGGCGACGTCGACCCCGCGAAGATCATCGAGCTCGCCCCCGGTGAGCTGCAGAACCTGCCGGGCTACGAGGCCATCACCGACGGCACGACCAGTCAGCTGAGCGGGTTCGACGCCTACCAACTCGCCGGGACCTGGGAACAGGACGGGCTGCGGAAATTCGTCGCCCAGAAGACCGTCGTCATCCCCGGCAGCGACGGTCTCTACGTGCTGCAGCTCAACGCGGACGGCCTGGCCGACCAGGCCGATATCCTCAGCGCGGCAACCGATGTGATCGACGCCGAAACCGTCATCACGCCCTGAGCCCGGCCGCCTCGCGCACCACGCACCGGGTACCGGTGTAGACGGTCGGCATGCACTTCATGCAGTGCACGCACAGACCGGTTGCGCGGTCGCCGCGCTCGAACCGGTTGATCAGGTCCGGTTCGCGCAGCAGAGCCCGCGCCATCGCGACGAACTCGAACCCGTCCTGCAACGCCGTGTCGACAGTCGTCAATCGGTTGACCCCGCCGAGCAGGATCAGCGGCATGCGCAGTGTGTCGCGGAACTGGCGCGCCGTGTCGACGAAGAACCCCTCCTCGAACGGATACTCACGGAACAGCCTGCGCCCCATGACACGCAAGCCCAGCCCGACCGGGGCGGGTTGCGAGGCGATGAACTCCGCCATCGGCACCTGGCCGCGAAAGTAGTACATCGGATTGCTCAACGAGCTTCCGCCGGTGAGTTGCAGGGCATCCAGATGCCCGTCGTCCTGCAGCAGTTTCGCCGTGACCAGGCTATCGGCGAGCCAGAAGCCGCCGGGCACACCATCATCCATGTTGAACTTCGCGGTGACCGCCACACCGTCACCGGCGGCACGGCGGACCCGTTCGGCGACGCGGCGGGCCAGTTCGGCCCGGCGCACCACGTCACCGCCGAAGGCATCGCGGCGTTTGTTGAGGTTGGGGCTGAAGAACGAACTCAACAGGTATCCGTGGCCCATGTGGATCTCGATCGCGTCGAATCCCGCCGCCACCGCGTGCGCTGCGGCCGTGCCGAAATCGTCGACGACGGTGGCAAGTTGGGTGGCGTCGGCCGCCCCGACCCAGCCCATCGCCGGAGCGCTGAAACGCGCACTCGGCGCCAGCGTGGGCTGCCGGTTCGACAACGTGTTGGCGACCAGACCGGCATGGCCGATCTGGGCACACACCTTGGCCCCCTCGGCATGCACGATGTCGGTGAGGGTGCGCAGCGCGGCGGCGCGGGCCGCGTCCAGGACGATGGTGTCGCGGTGCACCCGTCCGCCGGGCGAAATGGCGAGGTAGGCAACGGTCGTCATCGCGGCTCCGCCACGGGCCACCTCGGCGTGGAATGCGATGAGCTTCTCGCTCACCTGACCGCGCGGCATCACCCCCTCGAAGGTGGCGGCCTTGATGAACCTGTTCTTCAGGGTCAGAGGACCCAACGGATGCGGGGTGAACGCTTTCGATACCATTGGCATCGAAATATACCAGGAGGTCGTATGCGCATCGCCATCACCGGTGGCACCGGGTATCTCGGCGCACACATCACGCGCGCACTGCTCGCCGCCGGACATCAGGTCCGCCTGCTCGTCGCGCCGGGCGCAGCCGCCGATCCGGTCATCGCGCACCTCGCGGGCGAGGGCGAGGTGGCACCGGTCGAGGGTGATGTGCGCGATACCGCCACGGTCGAGCGGCTGTTGCGGGGCTGCGACGCGGTGTTACACGCCGCGGGGGTGGTCGGCACCGATCGGCGGCGAGCTCGGCTGATGTGGGAAATCAACGCCCACGCCACCGAAACGGTGTTGCTCCGCGCCGTCGATGCCGGCCTGGATCCCGTTGTCTGCGTGAGTAGTTACAGCGCCCTGTTCCCGCCACCGGATGGCGTCATCACCGAGAACACCCCGCCGGCCGCCGGACGCAGCCCGTACGCGCAGACCAAGGCGTATGCAGACCGGGTGGCCCGCCACCTGCAGGAGCGCGGTGCGCCCGTGGTGGTGAGCTACCCGTCCAGCGTGGTCGGCCCCGCCTGGCACACCGCACCGGGGGTAACCGAACGCGGGTGGGCACCGATCGTGGCTCACGGTCTGGCGCCGCGGATGCCGGGCGGTATGCAGATGATCGACGTCACCGATATCGCCGATGTCCATGTGCGATCGATGGTGCCCGGTCGCGGCCCGCAGCGCTATGTCTGCGGCGGTGAGATGGTGGCCTTCGACGACATGATCGATCTGCTGGAACAGGGATCAGGCCGGCGGATTCGTCGGATAGCGCTGTCACCCGGTCTTTTTCGTGGCATCGGAAGGGTCGCCGATCTGGCCGGCCGGATGTTGCCAGTCGGCGACGGGATCAGCTACGAGGCGGCCCTGCTGCTGACCTCGGCGACGCCGACCGACGATCGGCACACCCGGACCGCGCTGGGTATCGACGCCTGGCGCTCACCCCGGTCGGCGATCCTGGCCTGCCTGCAACGCTGAGGTCAACAGTTCGACCATCCGGTCCTGAAGCTGCGGGGAGTCGTCCTCGTCGGCCACCGTGGTCACGAACAACGCCGCACCGGCCGCCATCGCCAGGGCCGCCCTGGCGTCCAGTTCGGCACCGTGACCGTCTTCGGCGAACAGCCCCACGGCCGGGCCGCTGAAACCGGTCCACAACTGCCTGCGCAGCTCCGCGTTCTCCCGCAACGCCAGCAGCAGTCCGGGAACGGCGGCCCGGACATCGGGACGGGTGAACAACTGATGGCTGCCCCGCACCACCCAGGCGATCCAGCCGGCCCGGTCGGTGCCGGAAAACGGTGCCATGTCGGGGGTTTCCCCCAGAATCGCGTGCAGCACCAGCTCAGCCTTGGAAGACCAGCGCCGGTTCAGACTGGAACGCCCAACCCCGGCACGGGTGGCGACCAACCGCACACTGAGGTCATCCCAACCCACCTCGACGAGCAACTCCCGGGTCACCGACAGCACCCGTTCGTCGATCGAGGCGTCGCGAGGTCGACCGGTCATGCACCGATTCAACCGTACCGACGGGCGGCGACGCGCCACCCGCCCTGTGCTCAGCCCTGCGCGATCCCGTCGAGACGCTTGGTGGCCGCCTCGAAACCGCTGACCAGTTCGGCGATGATGTCGGCGACCGGGCGGATCTCGTTCATCCGGCCGACGATCTGGCCGACCGGCATGGCCACCGCGGTCGGGTCCGAGGACTCGTTCATCCGCTGGTGCGCCTCGCTGACGAGGATGTTCTGCAACGGCATCGGCAACGGATCGGGCGCATTGTCGGCATCCCAGGCGTCGGTCCAACGGCTCTTCAGCAGGCGCGCGGGCTTACCCGTGTAGATCTTGCGCCGCACGGTGTCCGCCGACGTGGCATCCAGCATGGCCTGCTGAATGGTCGACACCCCGGAGGACTGCCGCACGCCGAGGTCGTACTCGGCAGAGGTCAAGAAGGCGGAGCCCATCCACACACCCTGCGCGCCGAGCGCGAGTGCGGCGGCGACCTGACGTCCGGTGCCGATGCCGCCTGCGGCGAGAACGGGGGTCTTGCCGTCGAGGGCATCGACGATCTCCGGCCACAGCACCACCGAGCCGATCTCCCCGGTGTGACCGCCGGCCTCATGACCCTGCGCGACGACGATGTCCACACCGTTCTCGGCATGGCGCAGCGCATGTTTGGCGCTACCGGCCAGGGCCGCCACCGGCACACCGGCGGCGTGCGCCTGGTCGATGACGTCCTTGGGCGGTGAGCCCAGCGCATTGGCGATCAACTTGATCGGATGCTTGAGCGCCACGTCGACGTGGCTGCGCGCCACCGAGTGCAACCAACCCAGCACGCCTTCGGACTTCTCCTCGTCCTCGGGCAACGGGGGCACGCCGAGGTCGGCAAGCGTCTTGGCCACGAAGTCGCGGTGCGTCTCCGGAATCAGCTTGTTGATGTCGACGCTGGTGCCCTCTGTGGGCACCTTGGCCGGCATCACGATGTCGACACCGTAGGGCTTACCGTCGGTGTTGGCATCCATCCACTGCAGGACGTTCTCCAGATCGTCGGCGTCGTTGAACCGCACGCAGCCCAATACGCCGAGACCGCCGGCCTTGCTGACCGCGGCGGCCACCTTCTCCGACGGGGTGAAGACGAAGATCGGGTATTCGATACCGAAACGTTCGCACAGTTCAGTTTTCATGCTTTTGCTCCTGCATGCTTGGCGTGCACGTCATCGGCGGCACGCTCCTCGGTGGTGTCCTTGGCCCAGCGGTAATCCGGCTTGCCGGCGGGCGAGCGCTTGACCTCGTCGACGAGCCACAGACTGCGCGGCACCTTGTAGCCGGCGATCTCGGTGCGCACGTGGGCATCGAGGTCGGCCAACGTCGGGCGGGTGCCCTCGCGAGGCTGGACGACGGCGGCGACGTGCTGACCGAAGCGCTCGTCGGGGACGCCGACGACCAGCGCGTCGAACACGTCGGGATGGCCCTTGAGCGCGGCCTCGACCTCTTCGGGGTAGATCTTCTCACCACCGGAGTTGATCGATACCGAGCCGCGGCCCAGCATGGTCACGCTGCCGTCCGCCTCGACCTCGGCGTAGTCACCCGGGATGGCATACCGCACACCGTGGTACGTGCGGAAGGTTTCGGCGGTCTTCTTCTCGTCCTTGAAGTAGCCGACCGGGATGTGGCCGCACTTGGCGATGATGCCCCGCACACCCGAACCGGGCACCACCTCGTTACCGTCCTCGTCGAGGACCTTGGTGTTCTTGTCGATGGTGACCCTCGGACCGCCGGTGTGGCTCTGTCCCTTGGCCACGATGCTGGTGCCGCCGAATCCGGTCTCCGAGGATCCGATCGAGTCGGTGATCACCCGGTTGGGCAGCAGTTCCAGGAACTTCTCCTTGAGGCTGGTGGAGAACAGCGCCGCGGTGCTGGCGAGCAGGAACAGACTCGACAGGTCGTAGGTGTTCCCCTCTTCCTGGTGCGCCAACAAGGCATCGAGCAGCGGGCGGGCCATCGCGTCGCCGGTGAAGAAGAGCAGATTGACCTTGTGGTCGTGGATCAGGCGCCACACCTGATCGGCGTCGAATTCCGGTGTCAGCACGACGGTCTGGCCGGAGAACAGCGCCATCCAGGTGGCCGACTGCGTCGCGCCGTGGATCATCGGCGGGATCGGCAGCCGCACCATCGGCGCGTTCTCCTTGGCCTGCTTGGAAAGGTCGTACTCGTCGGCGATCGGCTCACCGGTCGCGAAATCGGTGCCGCCGAACAACACCCGGTAGATGTCCTCGTGGCGCCACATGACGCCCTTGGGGAATCCGGTGGTGCCACCGGTGTAGAGCAGGTAGATGTCATCTTCGCTGCGCGGTCCGAAATCACGCTTGGGTGAGCCCTTGGCGAGTGCGTCTTCGAACGGCACTCCGCCATAGCGCGCGAAGTCATCGTCGGTGCCGTCCTCGACCACCAGGACCGTCTTGACCGACGGGGTCTCGGGCAGCACATTGGCCACCCGGTCGGCGTAGCGCCGCTCGTGGATCAGCGCCACCATGTCGGAGTTGTCGAACAGGTACTTCAACTCCCCCTCGACATAGCGGAAGTTGACGTTGACCAGGATCGCACCGGCCTTGATGATGCCCAGCATCCCGATCACGATCTCGATGCGGTTGCGGCAGTACAGGCCGACCTTGTCGTCCTTCTTGACACCCTGGTCCAGCAGGTAGTGCGCGAGCCGGTTGGCCCGCTCCTCCAGTTGGCCGTACGTCAGCTGTTCGCCCTCACAGATCAGGGCGACGCGGTCGGGCACGGCGTCGATGGCATGCTCGGCAAGATCGGCGATGTTCAGGGCCATGGCACCTAAACTAGAACGTGTTACATTTTTGTTCAAGTAGCACCCGCACACCAGTCCGAACGCAGAGAGGCGATACCCGATGAGTGAGACCGCCAAAGGCCCCGACGCCCTCATCGAGCAGCGCGGACACACCCTCATCGTGACCCTCAACCGGCCCGAGGCCCGCAATGCCCTTTCCGGTGAGATGCTCTCGATAATGGTCGAGGCCTGGGACCGTGTCGACAGCGATCCGGAGATCCGCACCTGCATCCTCACCGGCGCCGGCGGCTACTTCTGCGCGGGCATGGATCTCAAGGGTGCGGCCAAGAAGCCACCCGGCGATTCCTTCAAGGACGGCAGCTACGACCCCTCACGGATCGACGGGTTGCTGAAGGGTCGTCGTCTGACGAAGCCGTTGATCGCCGCGGTCGAAGGTCCCGCCATCGCGGGCGGCACCGAGATCCTGCAGGGCACCGATATCCGTGTCGCCGGCGAGAGTGCGAAATTCGGTATCTCCGAGGCAAAGTGGAGCCTGTACCCGATGGGCGGGTCCGCGGTACGCCTGGTTCGCCAGATTCCGTACACCATCGCGTGCGACATGCTGCTGACCGGTCGCCACATCACCGCAGCCCAGGCGCTGGAGTACGGACTGATCGGGCACGTCGTGCCGGACGGCACGGCCCTGGAGAAGGCGCTCGAGATCGCCGAGGTGATCAACAACAACGGTCCGCTGGCGGTGCAGGCCATCCTGAAGACCATTCGCGAGACCGAGGGCATGCACGAGCTCGACGCGTTCAAGCCCGACACCGCCAACGGCATCCCGGTGTTCCTCTCCGAGGACGCCAAAGAGGGCCCGCGGGCCTTCAAGGAGAAGCGGGCACCGAACTTCCAGATGAAATGAGCGCCGGGCGCCCGGTGCGCACGCCCCACGTGGCGACCGCAGCGGCCACCCGATCGACGTCGGAGTCGTTACCGACCAAGGCGTAGTGCGACGAGAGTTCGGTCGTGCCGTTGATCGCGCATTCGTAGTGCACACGGTGAACGACGTCGCGCAACCATGTCTGTGCCGCCGACCGCCGGTTCGGCGCGAGCCCCCGCAGCTGACACGCCACCACCAGCCGGCGCGCACCACCGCCGAGCACGGCGTCGACGGCCGCGTCCGCCGTATCCCGCGCGCAGCGACCCCGCCGGCGCCACGATGCGCGGACGTTACCGTCCACCAATGACCGTGCCGCACAGTCTGCGTCGACGACGACCACGACCGTGTCGATCGCTCCCGCCGATATGGCGGGG